>JAATFC010000126.1 GCA_015655435.1 Chitinophagales bacterium
CATGGAAAAATGGCTATATTTTCGTTAAGATGGAAGGTGTGTCGCCTCAGTCCACCAACAAAGGACATCGTCTGGTTTTTCATATTGGCGGTGTTATTCCTCCTTACAACACATTGAGAAAATATACCCAATACTTCGAAAAACCTATTGAAATACAAGCGGGAAACAAAAATACTGTTAGTGTAACGACCAATGTCAATGCACTTTTCAATGGAAAAAACCCGATTCGCTTTTCGGAGATTAGTGCGACGATGGGAGGAAGTAAGTCGATGATAGTCGCCGACAATTATGCGGACAGCTTGTTTTCTGTACAATTTCTAAACCGTTAACATGAGGCTCTGGGGTACTTTATCCATCATCATATTGAGCATCATCTTGTGTGGTTTTCTTGTGGAAAAAGAAAGCAATATGTTTCGCGTGCCAGTCGGTTTTCCAGCTCCCGTTTACGACTTTAAAAATAACCCCGTAACGCCGGAAGGCTTTGCCTTGGGAAGACATCTTTTTTATGATCCTATTCTTTCGAAGGATTCTAGTATTGCCTGTGACAATTGCCATGAACCGTATGCGGCATTTGCTAATCTGGAGCATCGCGTGAGCCACGGTATGAGTGGATGTCTTGGTGATAGAAATGCGCTTCCACTGTCCAACCTCGTCTGGCAAAAATCGTTTATGTGGGATGGTGGCGTTAACCATATTGAGGTTTCACCGCTCAATGCATTGCTCGATACGTGCGAGATGGACAGCAATCTCGATACGATTGTCACGAGGTTGAGAAAGGACAAGCAATATCCGGCAATGTTTCAGGCTGCATTCGGTTCTCGTCAGATCAATAGCCAAAAAATGTTGAAAGCCATTTCACAGTTTCTGTCCATGCTCGTTTCCTCCAATTCCAAATACGACAAGCATGTCCGAAAAGAACCCGGCGGAGAATTTTCGCAGATGGAAAATGAAGGATATCTGCTTTTCAAAAAATACTGCAATAGCTGTCATGCTGAGCCGCTGTTTACGGATTTTAGTTACCGAAACAATGGACTTGACGAGGTTTCGCTTGATTCGGGAAGATATCGTATTACCGGTCGACCGGAAGATATTGGGCTGTTTAAAGTTCCTAGTCTTAGGAATGTGGCACTCACTTTTCCTTATATGCACGATGGTCGTTTTTCCATGCTCAACAAACCGTTGGAACACTATGCAAAAGGAGTCAAAAACAACCGAAATCTAGACCCGTTGCTTCGTCAAAACGGGAAATTGGGTTTTCCGTTAACTTCTGGGGAAATTATGAATCTTACGCTTTTCCTAAAAACACTGACGGATACCACTTTTGTCCGAGACAAAAGGTTTGCCAAACCTGCGGATATTCATTATGCAAACCAAATCTATTTTTAAATAGAAATGAGTTGGTTTTTTGTAAACGTCCTTTTTTTGGATAAATGCAAAGAATCATACATTTGAGCGATGCAACGAAGAATCATAGATTTTCTATTTTTCGGCAATATTTATATTGGCGTGTTGGCAGTGCTGCTTTCTGTGGAGACAGCGTGCCAGTTGAATTTGCCCTTGTGTCCTGATGCGTATTATGTTTTACTTTTTTCCTTGACGGCTGGTTATTACACTTACGCTTATTCTTGGTTGCCGCAGCAATATCAGTCGCAAAATCCTCGGGCAATTTGGTATATGCACCACAAGCAGTTGGTCAATGTTATATTGGTTGGCTATATTTTACTGGCTATTATCAGTTTTACATGGCTGATTGTACAATATGGCAACAGGCTACAATTCATCGAAACTGACTTTTGGATAATATTGGCAATGATGTTGTTGTCCGGTTTTTTTTATTATGGGATTTTGCCGCGCTCGTTTTTTAATCTGCGCAATACAGGATGGCTGAAGGCTTTTACGATTGGATTTACTTGGGCTTGTTGCGTGAGTTTTATGCCCGTTTTTGTTAGTCATTGGATTCATGGAACTGTTCCAAATAAGGAAATTGCGATGTGGTTTTTTCTCAAAAACCTAATGTTTTGTTCACTCAATGCCATCATGTTTGACATCAAGGATTACGAGGACGACACCAATAGGGAACTCAAGACATTTGTCGTGCAGTTTGGGATTGGCAGGACTATTTATTTTATATTGATACCATTGATATTGCTGGGTTTGCTCGCATTTTGTTTATTTGCATGGCGATCGAAGTTTCCGCTGCCAACGTTTTTATTTAATCTTTTACCGTTTCTATTGACTTTTTTCATCATCCTTTCACTTAACAAAAGCAAACCGTTATTGTACTATCTGATAGTCATTGACGGCATATTGATATTCAAGGCGATTTGCGGGATATTGAGCGTTTGGATTGTTACGAAATAATGCGAAAAAACAATTACGATAAGTTAGCTCCGTTTTACGACTTTGTCAGCCATTCCGTATATGGACAGGCATTGGTAAAAGCGCAGCGTTCTGTTTTGTCTTTTGTCGAAGACGGAAAAAAGATGTTAATTGTCGGAGGCGGTACGGGTTGGATTTTGGATGAAATAGAAAAACTAAACAAAAAAAATATTGCCGTTACTTATCTCGAAGCTTCTCCAAAAATGATAACGCTCGCGCGCAAAAAGAAGGTTTCTTTTCCGGTGGAATTTGTCTGTGCTTATGCGGAGGATTTGTATTCGGAACGAACTTGGGATATCATTATGACTCCTTTTTTCTTTGATAATTTTTCTTTGGAAAAGTGTCTGTTTATATTGGATAAATTGGATAAGTCGCTTGTTGAAAAAGGTTGGCTGTTGTATGTAGATTTCCGGTTGACAAAAGAAAACAATAGATTTTGGAAAAGGCTTTTACTCAAAACCATGTATCGTTTCTTCAGTTTCATTACGCATATCGAAACACAAAAACTTGTAGACATGGCTTCCATATTGGACAAAAAATATCAAGAAGAATGGTCACGGTTTAGTTTCCATGATTTTGTATTTGCCGCCGTCTATCGCAAAAATGGTTAATCGGCAAGGATTCGATACTTTTGCGGAAAGGAATACAGACCGTGGACAAGCGATATTTAGAACAGATTTTTTCAGGAAATGAGGTTTCGAATGAAACGATATTGGAACTTTTCAGATTCCAATATGCCAATAATCAAGTCTATCAAGACTGGTGCAATGCGCTAGGTCGAGTGCCTGAAGAAGTTACACATATTGAACAGATTCCTTTCCTTCCCATATCTTTTTTCAAAACACGCAAAGTCGTCTGCGGAGATTTCGAACCGGAATTGATTTTCGAGAGTAGTGGCACTACTCAAACCATCAATAGCCAACATCTAATAAAAGACGCTTCTATTTACGAAACTAGCTTTCAGAAAGGATTTGATCTGTTTTATGGCAATCCAAAAGACTGGTGCATAATTGGTCTTTTACCTGCTTATCTAGAAAGAAAAAACAGTTCTCTTGTGAAGATGGCGAACGATTTAATTGCGTTGTCACAGCATTCAAAAAGTGGTTTTTACCTATATGATTTTGAGAAACTAAATACCACGTTGAACGAACTAGACGCGTCTGGACAAAAGACTTTGCTGTTAGGTGTGACTTTTGCATTATTGGATTTCGCGGAAGCGTTTCCCAATAAACTAAAGTCAACGATTATCATGGAAACGGGCGGTATGAAAGGACGCAAAAAGGAATTGACGCGTCAGGAAGTTCACGAGTTTTTACATCGTCAACTGGGTGTTTTGCATGTCCATTCCGAATATGGAATGACAGAACTGCTGAGCCAAGCATATTCAAAAGGAGAGGGGCGATACTATTGTCCACCATGGATGCGTGTTTTTCTCCGAGATGAAAACGACCCGCTGACTATAAAAAAAATCGGTCAAGGTTTGATTAATGTTATTGATATGGCAAACGTCTATTCTTGTTCGTTCATAGCTACGGACGATGTCGGTATCGTTCATGATGACGGCAGCTTTGAGGTTCAGGGACGTTTGGACAACAGCGACTTGAGAGGTTGCAGTTTATTGGTTCTGTGACGCTTGCTTAAGATTTTTTCATTCTAATCTTTAAATATATCCCAATAGATACTATATTTGCGCTCCGACTTGAAAAGCCCAAGTGGCGAAATTGGTAGACGCACTGTGTTCAGGTCGCAGCGTTCGCAAGGACGTGCTGGTTCGAATCCAGTCTTGGGCACACAACCACCTTTTTGAGGTGGTTTTTTTATGTCTTGAAATGCTTGATTACAATACGTTTCAGCGTTTTTATTTTCTTTTGATTATCTTATTATTTCCTTTAATTCAGCAAAAAACGTCACTCACACGTCACACATGTGACTTTTTATAAAACATTATTCATACCTTTGGTAAAAGAAAATCAAACCAAAGGAAAATATAAAGATTATGGGAGTAACTTTAAGAGAGCGAATTAATAAAGATGGATCAACCACTTTCATTTTGGATATAATCCATAATGGAATACGCAAAAGGGAAAATTTGAGTAATATCAAACTTGTAAAAAGTTCTAATCCAATAGACAGGCAAACAAATAAGGAAAATAGAGAATTGGCAAAAAGGATTGCAACTAAGAGAGCGCAGGAATTGGAAGCGAACGATTATAACACCATGACAGAAACCGGCAAAAAGACATTGGTTGTTGATTGGATGCAAAACTACGTGAACAATTACACGAAAAAAGATAAAAGGAATATGCAAGGTGCTTTGAATCACTTTTTACAATACTTGCAAACTCAAAAAGTAAACGGTCTAACTTTTCACAGATTGAGTGATCTAATTATTGCCGGGTATCGTGATTATTTGATGTCAATATCAAAAGGGGAGGGCGCAGCTTCCTATTTTGCAAGGTTTAAGAAAATGGTTAAACGTGCTTATTTTGAAAAATTAATGTTGACCAACCCAAGTGCAGACGTCAAGACCATAAGAGGTGAATCAAAGAAAAAGGACATTCTTACATTGAATGAAATAAAGATTTTGGCTAATACACCTATTGAAAGCCAAGAGGTACGCAGAGCGTTTCTGTTTTCATGTATGACAGGGCTACGTTGGTGCGATGTAAAGACATTGGATTGGAAAAGCTTTGATATTGAAAATGCAACAATGAAAGTATTGCAGGGAAAAACAGCGAAAACAGTTAGTATAAGTTTAAACAATGCAGCATTGCAGCTAATAAGCAATACCGAAAATAAAAAAGGATTAGTCTTTGATCTACCAACGGCAAACGGTGCTAATAAAACAATTAAGGCATGGGTTAAACGTGCCGGGATAGTAAAAACGATTACTTGGCACAATGCCAGACATAGTTTCGGAACGAATCTAATATTTAACGATGTGGACGTCCTTACGGCTTCAAAATTATTGGGACATACAAGCCTAAAGCATACACAGAGATATGTCGATGTCGCCAATGAAATGAAAATCAATGCAACTAATAAAATAAATATTGATTTATGATAGAAAGTATTACAAAAGAA
>JAATFC010000265.1 GCA_015655435.1 Chitinophagales bacterium
ATTCTGGAAGGATAGTTTTCTATAACGATGAAATCGTGCGTCGCCATGACAACCGCCGTGCCGAAGTCGCGGCTGATACTTGTAAGCAACTGCATGATTTCGTCACTTGTTTCCGGATCAAGGTTTCCGGTTGGTTCGTCTGCCAATATCAATTTAGGTGAATTGAGCAAAGCCCGCGCAATATCGACACGTTGTTGCTCTCCACCGGACATTTCGAAAGGCATTTTGAAACTCTTGCTTTTCAACCCAACTTTATCCAAAACCTCATTGATTTTTTCGTCCATCAATCCTTTGTCTTTCCAGCCGGTAGCTTTCAATACAAATTCCAGATTTTTGTATACGTTTCTGTCCGTCAGCAAGTTGAAATCCTGAAAAACCACACCCAGTTTGCGGCGAAGATAAGGTACCGTTTTCCACGTCAGCGACTTGATGTCAAAGCCCGCAACCTCGGCCTCGCCTTCTTTCAGAGGCAATTCGCCATATAGTGTTTTCAAAAGGCTACTTTTCCCTGTTCCGGTCTTTCCGACCAGATACACAAATTCACCTGATTGTATGGAAAAATATACGTTTTGCAATACTAGGTTTTGCCCCTGATATATGTTTGCGTCCTTAACCGATATTACGTTTTCTGCCATTGTTGCTGATTGTGGTTTCAAAGATAACCAATGAATGCTGACTGGTTGGTAAAAATTAGTTAATCCCGTCTGTGATTGCTCCGTTCTCGATTTTAGCGATAAGACCTTGCAGGACTTTACCTGGACCGACTTCGGTAAAGCTTACAGCTCCGTCAGCAACCATTGCCTTGACACTTTGTGTCCACTTTACCGCACCTGTCAATTGCGCAATAAGGTTCTGTTGGATGGCTTTAGGGTCGGTTACCGCTTGCGCGACAACATTTTGGTAAACGGGAGCTATTGGATTTTTAAATTCCGTAGCCAATATAGCTTGTTCTAATTCCTCTTTCGCTGGTGCCATCAATGGTGAATGGAACGCTCCGCCAACAGGCAAAGGCAATGCCCTTTTGGCTCCTGCTGCTTTCATGCGTTCGCAGGCAATTTCTATACCTTTCGCAGAACCGCTAATAACAAGCTGTCCGGGGCAGTTATAGTTTGCCGCAACAACGATTTCACCTTCTTTGGTAATCTCGGCACAGATTTCTTCTACTTTTTCATCTGCCAGAGCCAATACGGCAGCCATCGTCCCGGGTTGTAAATCACAGGCTTTTTGCATGGCGCTTGCACGTATCGCAACAAGTTTCAACGCCGCCTCGAAAGTCAACACACCATTTGCAACCAAAGCAGAAAATTCTCCTAGAGAATGTCCCGCTACCATGTCAGTCCTTGCGTCTGCAATCGTTTTGAATGCGATAACAGAATGTAAAAAGACAGCCGGCTGTGTTACGTTGGTTTGTTTCAAATCTTCCGCCGTTCCATTGAACATAACGTCGCTGATTTTAAAACCAATGATATCGTCTGCTTTTTCAAAAAGCTCTTTCGCAATCGGATTATTGTCATACAACTCTTTTCCCATTCCCGGAAACTGGCTTCCCTGACCTGGGAACACATAGGCATGTTTGCTCATTTGTTACTTTTTTTATAGTGGGCAAATATAAGATTTTAGGAAAAAGATTATAGTTCGTGGATTTTTACAACTCTCCCACACGAAAAACATTTTCCTGAATACCACTGTTTTTCAGCAACATAAAATGCGAATGTATGGCACCAATTGCGGGATATGATTTGTATGTAATGCCGTATTCTTTGGCATATCGCTGAATGATTGGCGTAATATAAGGATAGTAAATATGGGGGATATTCGGAAAAAGATGGTGCGCCACATGATGGGTAAACCCGCCGTACATAAACGTTGCGATCTTGCTATCGGCACTGAAATCCTTCGTTACCATAATCTGATGCATTGCCCACGAGACCTGCATCTTGCCATCGGTAGGAGCTTCCGGAAATGCTGCATGCTCATCTGCATGAGTGGAAACCAATGCGACGACACCGACCATACTGGCAACCAGATGCATCACCAGCCAAGCACCGAATATATTGGCAAAACTTTGCTCCAAAACCCAATACGGAATAAGCCACAGATAAAAAAGATTAAATGCCTTGAAAGCAAACAAACTATAAGATTCCTTTCGCGGAATGTCAATGACGCGTTTCAGTATGTTGTCTTTTTTTCCAAAAAAGTCCTTGAAATCCCGAACGAAAAGCCAGTTAATCGTATAAAAAGGATATAGAAAAAACATATAGATATGCTGGTAACGGTGATAGTGTTCCAATACATTATTGGGGAAAATGCGTACCAATTTGCTTTGTTTGACATCGATATCCCAGTCTTGGATATTGGCATACGGATGATGCAACAGATTATGTCTTTTTACCCAGATGAAACTATTGCCACCAAAAAGTTCCAAATTTTTTACATACCAATTGTTTAGCTTTTTTCTGCGAAAAGCGCATTGGTGTGCCGCATCGTGGATGCTGTTGACAAACAAAACTATCATCGTAACACCCATCAATATATAGCATCCGAATAGGCTCAATATATTGTTTCCAAATACCAATATCAATATATAAAACATCCAATACGCCAAAAACAAACCAATGGCTTTGTATTCACTCTGCTTCCGCAACGAAACTCTATTCAAAACCGATTCTTGTACTTCCGTTTTCAATCTTTTGTAAAATCCGTCCTCTGGTTCTTTTTCAAAAATCGGTTTTGCTAGCTCCATTTTTCTTTCCCCTATTGCTTAACTATCCTCAACAATTTACCCGAATCCGTTACGACATAAAGGTTTCCGTCCGATCCGGTTTTTATTCTCCGGAAACGTTCGCCCATTCCGAACAACAATCTTTCCTCTCCTACTACTTTATTATTTTCGATTTTTAAACGAACCAAACAAGAACCGCTCAGACCAGAAAGAAAAAGATTGTTTTTCCATTCAGGGATTTTGTTTCCTGTGTAGAAAGTCATGCTACCTGGTGAAATCACAGGGTCGAAATAATAAATCGGTTGTTCCATTCCTTCTTTTTGCTGGATACCGTCACCGACTTTTTCGCCTCTATATTCGATACCGTAAGTAATGACGGGCCAACCGTAATTTTTTCCGGGTTTTATGATATTGACTTCATCTCCACCACGAGGGCCAAACTCCGCTTCCCACAACTCTCCCGTAACAGGATTCCAGTCCAGTCCGTCCGGATTACGGAAGCCATACGCATAAATCTCTGGGCGCACACTATTTGTTTTAGCAAAAGACCCGTTCGCCACAGCTTTTCCGTCAATAGTTAGGTGCAATATCTTTCCGGTGGAAGATTGTAACGATTGCGCCAGCCCACGGACTTCCTTGTCCGAACGCTCACCCGTTGATACAAACAAGTTGCCATGTTTGTCAAATACAATACGTGAACCGTATTGAAGTTTGCCCGTATGTGCAGGCGTGGCACGGTATATAACCTGCGTGTTTTCGATGGATTTTTCGTCCTTGGCAATATTGCCGCGAGCAACAGCCAATAGCGAGCCGCCGCTTGTCTGCGGTTCGGAAAACACCCAAAAAATACGGCGATTCTGTGCATAGTTGGGGTCGGCAGCAACGTCCAATAGTCCACCCTGTCCATCGGGGTCAACCTTTGGTACGCCTTGCGAGATTTCTATTGGATTTTTTCCGCTGAGGGATTCAATACGGAACGTTCCGTATTTCTGGGAAATCAGCAATTTACCACCGGGAAGATTGTCCACGCCCCAGGGATTTTTCAGGGATTTGTCCAATATGACAACTTGGTATTTAAAGTCAGACTTCATTCCCGGCGCACGCGTCTGTCCTGCAAATGCAGGTTTGTAGTTGCTGTTGGGTGATTTCGTTTCGGGATTGGCTGCCGTTTTTTGTGCATTGCTTTTGTCCTGAATACAGGACAGCATCACTAGGCTCACCAATATGTAAAGCTTATTTATTTTCATAAAAAATAGTTCGTAAGAAGAAGAGATTTTATAGAGTTTATTTAGACCTTTATTCTAACCACATAGAAACATAGCTTTCGTCATCACCTAGAGCAATATAGCACCACAAAGGTTTTCATCTTTGATGAAAATACTATTGTTTTTCTCAATAGAGGTTTATCAAAACAGCAATAAAAATCTATGCGTTCTACTGTTTCTATATGGTTAAATATCGAAAAGCCTAAACAGATTCATTGTATAAAACTACAAAAAAATTATAATGTTTATTCCTTACGCATATTGGTCGTCCTTTAGCCGAAAGAAGTTATTTTTACCTTACCCAAATTTATCCCTAACGATTATGCTTAAACGTATTTTTTCTCTTTGTGTCTGCTTATCTTCTATTGCTGCTTGTTTTGCGCAAAATTCCGATACGCAGGCTAAGGAATATGTCAATACATTATTGAAAAAAATGCCCATTGACGAAAAAATAAACCAACTATCAACAGTCTTTGGTTGGGAAATGTACAACAAACAAATAAATAAGGTTGGAGTTTCCGATAAATTCAAAAACTACAATTATAAACCCGGCATGTTATGGGGAACATTGCGCGCAGACCCATGGACAAAAGTCACTTTGAAAACAGGACTCAACTATACGGAATCAGTTGAGGCTACCAATGCTTTACAAAAATCATCCATCGAAAGTTCTGCTTCCCACATTCCAATACTATTGGCAGAAGAAGGTGCGCACGGTGTTATGGCAATCGGAACGACGGTTTTTCCTACACCTATTGGGCAAGCATCTACATTTGACACTTCCATCATCCGAAAAATGGGCGAAGCCATTGCGACGGAAACGCGTGCATTGGGTTCGCATGTCGTGTACGGACCTATATTGGATTTGGCTCGTGAACTGCGTTGGTCGCGTGTGGAAGAAACGTATGGCGAAGACCCTGAACTTGTTGCGCAGATGGGCATTTCAATGGTTAAGGGTCTACAAAACGGACCAGATAAAACCATTGCTACGTTAAAACATTTCGCAGCCTATGGCATGTCCGATGGCGGGCAGAACGGTGGTGCTGTAACGTTGGGCAAAAGAGATTTGTTGGAAAATATCCTGTATCCGTTCCGGGCAGCGGTCAAGGCTGGCGCAGGTTCGGTAATGAGTTCGTACAATTCTATTGACGGCATTCCTTGTTCGGGCGATAGTTGGTTGATGAACGAGGTTTTGCGAAAAGAATGGGGTTTCAATGGTTTTACGGTTTCGGATCTAGGTAGTATTGACGGACTATATTCCACACACCAAGTTGTGCCAACACCTCAAGCCGGAGCGGCACTAGCCCTGCAATCGGGACTTGATACGGATTTGGGAGGAAACGGTTTTGGAGAAAATCTAAAGAAAGCATTGCAGTCCGGCCTTGTTTCCATTTCGCAGATTGATACCGCATTGAGTCGTTTGTTGTTGGCAAAATACAAATTAGGGCTATTCCAAAACCCTTATAACAATCCTGAAAAAGCACAGCAAGTCGTTCATCAAACAAAATTTATCGAACTCGCCAAACATATTGCCCGTGAATCCATCATTCTCCTAAAGAATGATACTATAAACGGAAAAGCATTGTTGCCACTTTCGTCCACTATAAAACACTTGGCCGTCGTCGGACCCAATGCGGACAATATTTACAATCAGTTGGGAGACTATACAGCACCTCAAGACAGCAACAAAATCATAACTGTATTAAAAGGTCTGAAAGAAAAATTACCCAATACAGATATCCAATATGTGAAAGGCTGCACTGTTCGAGATAGCTCTTTCAACGAAATTGCCAATGCCGTTAATATTGCCCAAAACAGTGATGCTGTTGTCGTTGTATTGGGCGGCTCAAGTGCGCGTGATTTCAAAACAGACTATAAAGAAACAGGCGCGGCAAATGTAACGTCCACCAACGGCAAAGAGCCGATTAGTGATATGGAAAGTGGCGAAGGTTACGACCGTGTTTCTTTGGAATTAATGGGTTTGCAAAATGAATTGCTGAAACAACTTGTCGCTACGGGAAAGCCGGTTGTATTGGTTTTGATTGAAGGAAGACCACTCAATATCAATTGGACAAATGAACATGTTCCTGCTATACTCAATGCTTGGTATCCGGGCGAGCAAGGCGGCAGCGCTATTGCGGATGTGCTATTGGGCGACTATAATCCTGCGGGCAGATTACCTGTTTCCATTCCCCGTTCGGTCGGGCAACTTCCGGTTTACTACAACTATAAGCGTCCGAACAAGCATCGTTATGTGGAAGAAGAAGCTACACCGCTTTATAGTTTTGGTTATGGTCTCAGCTACTCGCATTTTACTTATGACAACCTACAAGTGAACACGACAAAAATCCAAGGAAAAATTGCCATCAATCTCAGTTTTGACATAACGAATGACGGAACTATCGACGGTGATGAAGTACCACAAGTCTATCTTCGTCAGCAATATGCAACCGTTGTACGATCCGTCAAGCAACTGCGTGCATTCACTAGGATACACTTGAAAGCAGGGCAAAGAAAGGGCGTTGTTTTTTCTATCTCAGAAGACCAATTGAGAATATGGGGAATAGAAGAAAAATGGAGCGTAGAATCCGGAAACTATGAAATCCAAGTTGGGAAAAGTTCGGATGAAATTCTATTGAAGACATCCGTACTCCTTTAATAATGCTCTTTATTATTTTAACAAAAAAACAAGACATTAAATAGTACACTACTCGATACTTTTTAAAAATAGTACTACCTTTAGTGGGGTGAGGCCAATATAATAAGATTAAGATTACATACCAGGCATTGATATCCAGACTAGCCGCAAATACTTATAAAGACACATAGGTCGCAGATACAAAACTCCCAACAGATTAGATTACTTCAGATATTCATATAGTAGTACGTGCGTAACATTTTTGTAAGATAGCCCACTTATAGAGTGAGTATTGTGTGCATGTTGCTATATGCGATGCAACCGGATGACTGGCTTTTTGAAAATTTCCTTTACCCATCAAAATCATTGTATGCCAAACGATTCTCTTACCGCTCTGTCAACAATGTTGGACGGTATTGATTTGCAAAACAAACTGAATACAGACAAGAAGTTGGACTCCCTATTGGAGGCACTGTCTAAATCAGACCATGCGCAGCAAGCAATACCGACACTAAGAACAAGTAAAATCCTCAACAATGGCATCAAAGTACAGGATTTGTTGAGAAACCACAGCTTGCTGACCAAGAATGTGCCCGAAACTAAATCGGAGTATGCTGTAGTCAAAAATCTGTCGCCAATCAACAGCATAGACTGGTCCAAACCCCTTTCTCCCAACGATGTTTTCATAAAAACAGAAAAAACAATCGGACCTTTCATTTCCGTGGAAGGGTTGCCCTACTATTTTAATTTTTATCGGTACATAGACGCATTCAATGTCATGTTTCCCTACGATACAAAGGCAGCATTTATCGTTCCTTTGCGAGTCAACAGGCTTGTATTGAATGCGACATTGTCCGTATTGACACTATCCAAAGGCACTATTTGGATAAGAGCAGACCTGATGGATACTACTGCGCCGAAAGACCAATACGTAGGTATCAAAATAACAGGAGGAACTATACAACTCAATGCCTCTTACAGCTATAATAATGATATGATGACTATCCCTGCCAATGCCAACTTAAGCATGGAATGGGCACTTGACAACTCATGGGAGGCACAATGGACATCCGATATTGGGATAGATGCCCGTAAGGCAATCTGGTCTCCCAGCAATACGATTTCCTTGAGATTTTCGCACCTGCAGCTACTTATTGTCAGGCTGGGAGCAATGAGGGGAAATGTATTTGGATGGGAAACGGAATGTATTTGGAAAAATACGTTGTTCAAATGGGATGCAGAAAACAAATATATCATATTGGACCTTGCGGTACAGAATACCGTTTTTCAAGTGCTGTATTGCGATTCCACACTGTACAAGCTGAAAGGAGATGCTAAGGTGCAGATTGGTCAATGGGTATTCCCATGCCGAACGCTATCTCAAAATACAAGCATGGAAATCAATTTCAACGGATTACTCAAGTTGAAACTGGACCCGACCTTAAAAATAAACTGGAAAGGCATTGACCGGGAAGACCGAGACGTATTGCTTCCCGCCTGCCAGATTACTTTTACCAATGGACTCCTGATTATTCAGGATAAAAAAGTAGACTATCAAGGCCTGCAAGAACACTATACGCTTTGGCAAAAATCTCAGGAGAAACCCTATATGGATGCTCCATTGCAGATGAGAAAAGGGACTGTTTTTCAATTGATTGTACAGAGCGAAGGAAATGAAGGTATTGGTGCCTATGTAGATGGCGATTTTGTTATTGACAGACCATTGAAGGCGGATAACATACCTGTCCATCCACAGACACAAAACAGTATTTATGCAAAAGTATTGACCAATCAGGGTCAGTCTATCATGTTAATGGATTCTGATTTGCTGTCAGAAAACCCACGGCATCAGGCAATTACGGGTATAAAAAAGAGAAAATATCAGTTTGCTCTGGAAAATGCTTTTTTCACGACCACGCCTGAAAGTGGTCTTGTCCTGACCGCAAACTTTGACGATAGAAATCACCTTTTCAAAGGTAAACTCCTACTTAACTATGGAGTCTATAATCTCTTGCCAACGCTTCCGCACCCCTATACTGCTAATACCCGGTTGAATACGCAAGATAAACAACTGAGGTATCTAGATAGAGCCGTAGAGGAAATATCAAAGAGTATGATGCAGGCAACTGTGACGTGGGACACCATAGATGAGTTTACTGCATCCGAGGTGGACTTTAACTTGTCACAGCATTTCCTTGACACCAATAGTGGCAGTGGTGTCTACACCAGAAAACCGACGGAGGAAGAAATACGGATAGCAAATACACAGTTTACACTTTTTGATGTCAGCACGCAGGCAGACCATTGGGGTATATCGTTGTCTTTCAGTAATTTGGAAAGTCTAAATAGACTCAAGCAAAATGAGATTGTTATCACCGGTGAAAATGCCGTGACCATCAAAAGAATGCATTTAGAAGCACCAATGGCATTATTGCACGGTTTGACTTTACCGCATGTGAGCTGGGAGCCTGCTTATAATTTAGCTGCTCCTGACATGGCGGGGAACAAAGACCCTCAACATGGGCTTTTGGAAGTGGAGGGCAACACACAACCGACTATTTTCAGCCAATTGGATCCTCGATATATCCCGATACTTCCAATAACCTACATTCAGCAGTTCCGTGCCAACCTATTGTCTTTTGCTAATAATGTTAATAATGGGTATTATTTACAAAGCAAGGTTATCCTGACCTTGCCCAACGGAAAGATTTCGCACGCTTCGCTTTATCCTTACAGTAGCCAAACCAAAATAATGGACAGCCAGCACCTACAGGTTCTGCAATCCAACTTTAAGGTTCAACAACAAGCATACACAGGCAGCATACAATTACGTATTGCCGCAGTAAAAAATGACAATCTGGAAGGACCTCCATTGCTGCCCGGCTCTACACAGCAACTAATGCACTTGATTAACGAATCCGATGTAAGTATCCTAGGCGAATCCGTTTCTATTATTTTCAACGAAAGGTTTAAGCAGCAACCCAACGAGAATCCTTCCGGAGTCCCCATAACCCATATTGACTTTTCCGGCTATGGAGCCAGCACTTACAGCAACTGGTTGTCTTCTTTAGCAAAATTCGCTTCTATTTCCCAAGCAAAATTCGATATAGTCCGAGGACGTACGGCCAATGAGCTAGTACAGGCGGTTAGTGTCATATATCCTTGGGGCATATCCACCTGTAGAACCGTTACCTTCCCTCGAAAAAATAATGCCATCCCATACCGGGATGATAGCGGGTGGGTAGCGCAAAGTGATGGTTTGTTTGATTTCAGTTTCAAATGGGACAACAATGGCAATACAGTTTCTTACCAGAGCCCATATAGCATGTACCCCGGTTTGGTAAAAGGTCTTTATAATGTCCATAACATAAAAGAGGATGGGCTGGATGTAATCGAGCTGGATTATTCCCCACAAACAAATGATTACTATGTGAATTACACGGCGACCACTCCCTCACGCAAAGAAGTAAGAACTGACGGCAACGGAGGCTTGGTACATGCCAGATTTGTTGCTGTGTATTTTGATGCAGACGCTCAGATTGCCAATGTCCCCAATGTGGTCACTGGTGTCCGATTCAAGGGTTATCTGCAGTTGCAGCCGGAAGGAGTACCTGTTCCAAATAGTATTTTGGATGAAATCATCAGGAGAAACCAAAATAATATCGGCGGCAGTATTGACACTACTTTCCTCATCGAGGGAACAAAACAAAAGTTCAAAGCCAACCGTATTGAGATGGCAGCCTCTTTTGAAAACGATAACCCATCACAGACTATTTTTGTGGCTTCTATCAAGGGTTCGGTCGTATTGCCACCAGACGGAAGCTGGAGTGTAGTAGAGGTCGATAATATTGCGGGAGATGTTAGCAATATTGCAGTCGGAACATCCGTCGGGCTCATCAAGAAAGGGTTACGCGACCGTACCGGGAAACCGTATGAAAACAATAATTCAGTATCATTCTTAGCGATGCCGGATGCCCTGTTCAATTCCGTCAATACGTTCCCCAAAGCGTATGCCATATTACAGAATACAGGTACGCAAAAACTGCTACTCAGAGCTCCTCGATACGATAAAAACGCAGTAAAGTCTTTCGTTTCTGATACAGCTCTATTGGCTGATTGCTTTCGTCTTTTGGATTCCAAGGGACCTTTTCCCAATATCAATAGTGCCATTGCTCTAGAAAGCGGAATAAGCAGTGTTATCGACCTTTTGGACGATGGTATACAAAAGAAAATAGAGAATCTTACTCTACCAGACGATTTCAATTTCAATATCTACGGTGACGAAAACTCTGCATTTCGGATATATGTAAAATACGATTCCAACAACGGAGGAAACAACAAAAAAAGAACGGTAATCAATTATCTGACCAGTACGGGGCCGGATAGTTGGAAAAACGATATGCACAACTTAACCATAGGTGTTGATTTGTTATGCTTCAAACCGATTATGTACGTCACAGGTAGCTTTGGGGCAGGACAGAAGGTCTCGCCATCGATTAACGTAGGTGATGGACCTTTACTGAAACTCAATCCACTATTGGAAAAAATATACCAGATATTGGAATTTCTCAACAATCTGGATCCGACACAACCATCAGAAGCTGTGGCTAAAGGACTAAAAGTTGCCATGAGCAATAGTGCGGATTCCTGGGAATATAAATTCAAGGCGGACAAAGAAATTCCATTGGTAAAATTTCCGTTTGACCCTATCAACTACAATTCTCCGACGACTCCGTTAAAATTGGATGCTTTTTTCAAAATGGGGCTTTACTTCAACCAGCCGATTAAGATTCCCAACGCTATTGAGCAGCTTAAACCTTCCATCGGTGCATATCTCGCTTTGGGAGCGGATTTGCGAATCATGTGTTTTTCATTAGGTGCAGCAACTATATATGCGATGGGGCGAGCGGAAGTCGGGCTCTCTGCCGACCTCAACAATCCGCCAACACTGCATTTCAAGTTTGGATTTGGAGTGGAACTGTCAGTAGGGCTACCCGTAATTGGATCGGTTGCCGTAACCTATATGGTCGGCATAGACATGTCCATCAATTCACAGGAACTGATTGTAGCAGCCTTCATCTATTTCAGAGGTAGGGCAGAAATATGCGGCGGAATTGTCACGGTGACCATAGCCATAGAGGCTGCAGGGAAAATACATAAAATAGACAACGGCCCAACCAATTGTGTCGCCATGTGCACGTTCGCGCTGGACATTTCAGTCATGTGGGTCATCAATATCAATTTCACGGAAACCTGGGAATAATCACGGCAGATAAGCTAATCCTTATTTTTTCATCTAAAACCCGACACAATGGAACCTCTATATAGTTTACTTGTTTTCCCTCAGTCCTTCAAACAAGGAAGACTGAACCTAAATGTACTTCTTTTGCCAAGAAACATTAATTTGTTTCAGTCCATTGACGACAAAAGAGCATTTGTCGACGCGGCTATAGATTTTACAATAAAAGTGATAGACAGTCTGGATGGATTACCCTTGACTACGAATGTCACCGTTCAGAGACCCGTTCACTATTCATATGAATATGACGATAAAAGAGCCGTCATAGAAGAAGTCATACGTCAAATGGAACAAACGGACAACCTGAAAATCAGCGACGATGAAAACGAAAATAAAGACACTAAGGCATCGGATCAAATTAAAAAATTTGAAAACAATAATGTAACCATCCGTAAATACCTACCTCTGTCCTACCGCAATGCCTTCAATTTTGTACAAACTAAGACTAGGTTTGCCATACAGGACGATGAGTATGCCTGTACGATAAAAAACAAGGACAAAAAACAAACCGATACCGTTACCAAAAGAGACTACATTTCTTGGGGTAAACTAGTTGCATTTCTTTTACGCAACCCAATACTTGCAGAAAGAGCGGGCCTTATATACAAAGGTTATATTGACCTAGACAATAACTTGCTGAAAAACGGCGGTTGGGTTTTTGCCGATTTTACCCAAGATGCGTCACTTGCGGGTATCAGCACCCTACAATATGCAGCTCGTATACCCAAACTGTCAGAAGATAGGCATTTATTTACCCCTGTTTTGTTTCCGGTAAAAAATATACCTGACAATAACAGCAATTACGACCCGGTGATACAAGAGGCTATTCTATACAATGACGGATATGCAAAAATTGTACACGGTAACCAGCCTGTTAACCAAGATTTGTTGCAGGAAACAGACACCTCCAACCCTCCTTTGAAGGATATTGGCATACGGTTGGGTTGGGACGATGAGCAGTTGGCAATCTGGTACAATCGCCAGCTAAGACAAAAAGAGGAAATTACCAATACGCCTATCGATGCGCCTATTGGAATTTTTGGATATAAAATCGATGTTCGCAGAACAGGTGATACAGATTGGCGGTCACAGAATGCCATCGTCGCCAATCAGCCCATAACGCTCGGCAATTCGGTTGAACTCCTAAAAGCCGGAGATGCATTGGAATTACCCTTTGAAGTACATCCGTCTTCGCATGGAGAGACATTAAGTGAGGGTTTTTGGCTACCAATGTACAATGCAAGCTGGTCAGGCAAATCCCTAGTCATTCCAGACAAAGAAGCACAGGAAATCCATCAGTTGGAGGTAGACAAAGTAGTCAGCAGCTACACCCCCGACCCCAATAGACCTGACGACTCCCTATACAAAGACAATGCGAGGGATACCATCCCCAAACAAGTTTTTTACCCCTATAGTCAGGATGCACAGCACGCATTACCATTAGAATATGGGGAAGATTATGATTTTCGAGTTAGGTTGACTGATTTGACGGGAGGTAGCCCAGATGTTACCGACCCCGCATTGAATGGTGGAGCCAACCCAATAGGTAAAATTCATTTTAGACGGCATATCGCACCAGGAACCTTAGATATATTGAATATCAAAGAATTTTATGATACCCAAATCGGTGCACCAACCATTAAAGACCCCTCTCTACTTAATAATCTGCTGGATGGGCAGGATATATTGCGTATCAAACGGCCCTTGTTGGGTTATCCTAGCGTACTATATACCGGAAAATACAGCGACTGTGCCAATAGGCTTAAACAGAAAATCAACCAGTTGCCCACGCCCAATGACCCAAAGAAA
The DNA here is from genome assembly GCA_015655435.1 of Chitinophagales bacterium. Classification (GTDB taxonomy): domain Bacteria; phylum Bacteroidota; class Bacteroidia; order Chitinophagales; family Chitinophagaceae; genus Rhizosphaericola. The sequence goes on from JAATFC010000265.1 coordinate 13,734, forward strand.
AGAGTGTCCTATGAAATTGGATTGGAAGACCCGGATGTAAAGCTCTTTAAGGTCAGAGTGGAGGTCAGAACCTTGGAAATGGACAATGAACTATCCTTAACAGGACAAGAACCTTACATTCAACTGTATGAAAAGAAATTTGATCTAGAATACGACGAGAATAGTCAGATATACGACCAAACCTTTTCCTTGAAAATCGTTTATCAAGATTTTTCTTTACTCCAATATCAAAGCGGCATTCCGGACCTTGGAGAGAAAAACGAGTTGATATTGCCGTCTTCGAGAGAGTTGAGGCTGACACTTACTCCTTTATTGGCATCAACCGAACTTGAGGTTGGTTATGCTTCTGATTTTGCAATGGAGGGAAAACCACTTATTCTCAATGCTTATCGTCCGGCTGTCGAAGAACGTAATATTCTATCTCCAATAAAGGGTGGTATTCGGGCATTCTACCTACAACCAGAGAATCCAGGAGACGGCGTTGCCAATGGTGGCAAAACCGTGGATAACCTGCATATAAAGGCCACCAAAAACAAAACGTCCATTGAAATGATGTGGTTGGCTGATGCGCTGGATTTGTCTGTGAAAAACCTGACACTTGAAGGAAATAAAGGGCAACGCATTCAATTTGGAATACACCATGACATTCGACATTCTTTGGGACCTGATTCATCGTCCATCATGTTTTCTACTCAGAATGAACTGTTCAATCACTGGCTGGTGGCATTAGACTACAGTCTGTTGAGAGACTGGGCCTGGAAAGCCTTGAAACCTGTCAGTTTTATCATCAAAAGAAAATATAGGCTGGAACGTGAGACTTCCTGGCAACAGGAAAAGACCGCGGGTATCATACAAGTCAAAGATATTGCCAACATACAGATGCTTGACAATGCGGACAGGGAAAAGACCCGTATTTTGTTCTTGGACGTTGTAGACCCTGAGCAAATAAACGGACAATTTCCGCAGGAGATATTGGTGCACTATACTATTATTGCACAGTTTGAAGATGGATTTGCTGTACCAGAGCTCACCTGGGAAAACGAGGTACACCTTCCTGTAACAATGATACCAGCTCAGATACCTCAATTGATATCTGCAGGTATTGCTATGACGCCATACAAGTACGACACAGAACTTTACAGATATTCTGAAAAACGGCTACGATACTTGTGGTTGGAATTCAAAGAACCTCCACTAGACCCCAACGATACCTATTATGTGCGTGTTTTGGCGAGTGCACCGGACCCATACTTGTGCAGGATAGACAAAACAATACAGGAAAATATCAGTAACGACTTGGAATTTATGCTCAATGAAGAATATATCCGTGAGATTATCCCCAATATGGAAAACGATTATGCCAGTATGGGTGTCATGCAGGAAATGATACCACAAATAGACGAATCCAGTATCCAAAAACCCAAAGTATTTCTATTGCCCCTTCCCAACGGATTGCACGAAGATAGCGACGAACTATTTGGATTTTTCACCTATGAAGTTCGCTTGGGACATAAAAAGGAAACCTGGAGTACCGCTCAGGGACGTTATGGAAGACCTTTGAGAGTCAATGGCGTACAACACCCAGTACCCGAACTAGTTTGTAGCGCCTATAGGACTGAGACGGGAGATGATATGCAATTCAAGCATCGCTACCTCGAAATCTCAGCACCGCATGCCAGTGCCGTACTAAACGGTAAAAACGTAGCAGCTTTTCCTCCTCAGACGAGCCTCTGGTATCTTCTTTATACTCAGGTCATGCAGGCCGATGGTGTATCGTTTAGAAACCTATTAATTGATTCCGGCCCGATGCCTTATGAGGTAAAAAAATCAGGACTGGATGGAATTGGAAAAATATTTTTCAAAGAAGGCGGTGTACGTTTAGGTAAGGCGAGGATAACCCTGCACAAAATACAGGACAAGCTCGAAATGATTGGATTACCTAGAAACAATCCTCTGAGTGTCATCGCGGTGGAGATGTTCCCACTAGAGAACCGTTGGCAATGGGAAAAGGATGAAAGAAAGTCCATGCATATGGATCAAGATAGCACCTATGTCAATTTGTACAATGAAATAAAAAGGGTCAATCCGTTAATTGAAGATTTAGGCAAGTTCAGGATTTACCGCACATCTGTTCTTGTCCCTATCACAGAAACTTGTTGCGAGGACTGTTAATGATAAAGCAGAGTTGAACAATTTAATTCCGTATCAGTGGTAATTAGAATGTCTCTAAATGGACAATGAGTCATTTTCTGTCTAAATACGCTCCTAGTTGGGTTGGTTATGATTGCATAGCAAGCAAAATACCCGATTGTCTTTTTGTCTGTCGAAGCACTACCTTTGCCTACCCAAATAAGTAGTAGTGAAAAAGAAAGCCTTAGTGACCGCAAAAGTCCATCCTTACTTGATGGACACCTTAGAAAAGAATGGATACGAAGTCAATTACCAGCCCAATATAACCAAACAGGATGTCCAAAATCTGGCGCATGACCTTACTGGACTTATCATCACGACAAGGATTGTCGTGGACAAAGACATCATTGACGCTGCACCGAACCTCAAATGGATTGGAAGGCTCGGAAGCGGGATGGAACTGATTGACGTTCCTTACGCCCAGAGCAAAGGAATCCAATGCGAAAGCAGTCCCGAAGGCAACTGCAATGCGGTTGGCGAACATAGCCTTGGCTTGTTGCTAGGCTTGATGAACAATATCCACAAAAGTGCCAACGAAGTTGCCAACGGACAATGGATTCGTGATGCTAATAGAGGCGACGAGCTTTCTGGTAAGATAGTCGGCATTATCGGTTTCGGACATACGGGACCGGCATTTGCTCGGGTTTTGTCATCTTTTGGGGTTAATATATTGGCACATGACAAATACAAGTTTGGATTTGGAATCGGCAATATAAAGGAAACCACGCCTGAAGATATTTTGGCAAACGCGGACGTTATCAGCATGAACATTCCGCTGACGAACGAAACGCTCCATTATGCCAATGACGCATTTTTTTCCAAAATGGAAAGAAAACCGTATTTCATGTCCTGCTGCCGGGGCAAAGTAACCGAAACTGCCGCGGTCATTAGAGCCTTACAAAACGGATTTATCAAGGCAGCGGCGCTGGATGTATTGGAAAATGAAAAGCTCGACACCTTTACCGATCCACAAAAAGAACAGTTGCAATGGCTGTCCACACAGCCCAATGTCATCGTAACGCCGCATATCGCAGGCTACACGCACGAGGCTTTTTACAAAATGGCAAAAGTCGTATTGGACAAGTTGGGAATACATTAGTGATTTAGCTTATCATTTGCAATTAATGCATTAAATTTGTTTTCTTTTTTATGTGCAGCGCCGCATCTACTGTGGCGTTGTACTTTTTTTGTCTATGGTTAAATAAATTTGATATGAGTGACGTAATGTATTTCTCAAAAGACAGTTTTGAGAAAATGAAGAACGAGCTTCAGCAACTAAAGACAGTTGATAGACCCGCTGCTTCCAGAGCCATTGCAGAAGCCCGTGAAAAAGGGGACCTCCGCGAAAATGCCGAATATGACGCCGCCAAAGATGCACAGGGTATCCTCGAAGCCAAGATTGCGATGATGGAAAACCAGATTGCCAACGCTCGCATAGTGGACGAAAGCCAGATTGACACGAGCAAGGCTGCCGTGTTGACCAAGGTCAAAATCACCAACCTTGCAACAAAGAAAACAGTAACCTATCAGTTGGTCGGAGAGCAGGAAGCCAACCTGAAAGAACAGAAAATATCCATTACTTCCCCAATAGGAAAAGGATTGATAGGAAAAAGCGTGGGCGAGGTTGCTGAAATCACCGCACCAAATGGTATTATGAAATTTAAAATAGAAGAGATTTCTTTGTAAAAATTGTCATACAGAATCTTGGGAAAGAGCCTTTGCTGCAATAGCAAAGGCTCTTTTGGTTTTAATGACATAATTTGAACTCTCGTCAATATACAATACGACTTTGCGAGAGCAGTAATTGCTTTTTGATTTTGCCTTTTTACTTTTTACTTTGTTTACCTTAGCATCCAAACACATCGCCATGACGATATTTTCCAAAATAATAGCGGGAGAAATCCCATCTTACAAGATTGCCGAAAACGAACATTTTTACGCTTTTCTGGACATCATGCCCTTAGTAAAAGGACACGTATTGGTCGTTCCCAAGATGGAAGTGGACAAGTTCTTCGACATGCCCGAAAACTACCTTTCCGAAATCATGGTTTTTGCAAAACCGATAGCGGACGCCATTGAAAAGGCTATCCCTTGCAGACGTGTCGGACTTTCCGTAATAGGACTGGAAGTGCCGCACGCACATCTGCACCTGATTCCACTCAATGAGATGAATGACATCAATTTCACTCGTCCGAAACTGAAAGTAGAACCGTCCGAAATGGAAGAAATACTACAAAAAATCGTTACACAACTATAATCCAATATGTCCGAAAAGAAAACTGTCGTCATCGAATATTGCCCCAAATGCGGATGGATGCTCCGTGCCGCTTATATGTCTCAGGAACTCTTGACCACATTTGTCGAAGATATTGGTGGAGTCACATTGATACCGAGTGCCGTTAGCGGTCGCTATTGGATTTCCATTGATAGTACGATTTTGTTTGATCGAAAACGTGACGGGCATTTTCCCGAAATAAAGGAACTGAAACGTGCAGTCCGCGACATAGTCGCACCGGAAAAAAGTTTGGGTCATTCGGATGAAAAAAAGTAGATGGCAAGAATATTGGGATGCTTTGTTCACATTATATATACAAAGGCACAGGTCACAATCTAAGTCGTTGGCGATTCAAACATAATACTGCCGAATAATCTCCCAGAAAATCAATAGACGAAAATTTGAATGAAAACCACAAAGTTATTTAAAGCCTTTTTTAACAGCGAAAAATCAGGTGGGTTACTTTTAATTATTTGTACAACTATTTCTTTAGCCATTACAAATAGTTCACCGGGAGGACAATCTTACCTCAACTTTTGGCAGATACAATTTGCAGGACATAACATCGAGCATTGGATAAATGACGGGCTGATGACCATATTCTTTTTACTCGTTGGTCTGGAATTGAAACAAGAAATATATAAGGGTGATTTATCCAATTTGAAAAACGCTTTGTTTCCAATTTTTGGAGCAATTGGCGGAATGCTTTTACCCGCGGGAATTTTCTTATTTTTCAATTTCGAAACGCAAACTCAATCCGGAGCAGGCATTCCTATGGCTACAGACATCGCGTTTGCATTGGGAGTTTTATCATTAATGGGTAATAAAGTTCCAGCCTCGTTAAAAATATTTTTAACAGCACTTGCAGTAATCGATGATTTAGGGGCAATTTTGATCATTGCAATCTTTTACACCAAAACGTTACTTTGGACTAATCTTCTCATAGCATTAGGAATCTGGCTTTTGTTATTTCTTCTCGGAAAAATAAAGATAAAAAATATAATCCCATACATAATTGGTGGAATTGCCATGTGGTATTTTATGCTACATTCGGGAGTTCACCCTACTATTGCCGGCGTTTTATTAGCATTCACAATCCCGTTCAGTAATGGAAAGAACTCAACTTCCTACGTCTTGCAAAACTTCTTACACAAACCTGTTGCTTTTATCATATTGCCCATTTTTGCACTAGCGAACACCTCAATCGTATTGAACGGAAATTCATTTAGCTCTTTGAAAGAAAATTATTGTATCGGAGTTGCCGTAGGGTTAATCTTAGGAAAGCCTTTAGGCATCTTTCTATTGACCTATTTAGTGACCAAAATCGGTATTTGCCAACTACCGACAGGCTTAAGCTGGAAAACCATTTTCGGAGTGGGGATCCTAGGTGGTATTGGATTTACAATGTCCATCTTCATAACGCACCTTGCATACAGCGATTCAACAATCATTGACAATACCAAACTGGCAATTTTGCTAAGTTCGTTAATCGCTGGAGTCATTGGATTATTGATCCTGAAAAGAACATTAAGACAAACTATAATAGTTGAATAAAAGAGTTTGCACACTATGTACTCCAAAAAGCAATCAATCTTTACAAAACAATAATAGTAAAACAGAACTACGACTCCATTTAAGTAGCAACCAACACCATACGAATATGAAAACACTTGAAGAATTGATAAACCTAGAAGAACCTGGTTGGGATTTGGTAACGCAATGGTTAAACGAGGCAAAGAATAAATA
>JAATFC010000026.1 GCA_015655435.1 Chitinophagales bacterium
AAAGGAATGGTCCCGTAAAAATACCAAATCCCCTTTTTGTAAAGGCTCATCCGAACTAGGATGGGGAGAATTGTCATACTGTTGCTGCGCTGTCCTCGGGATGGACGTAGAAAAAATATCCTGTAAAAAAATCTGGCTGAATGCCGAACAGTCAATACCGTTTTTGGTAGAACCGCCCATTCTGTAAGGAGTTCCCCACCAATCGTCCACTTCCCGTAACAGATTTACGTCGCTGCTGATTGTTTCGATTGGGATATCCAATATCGTACAGTATTTAGCTTGGAGGGCAGTGGCATTTTCCGTTTTGAAATCGTTTTCTAGATTGACTTTCGCTTGTTTCGCTTCGAGTTTTTCCGTGCGTTTTGCTTCTTTTTCAAGGTGTCTGATTTGGGTAGTGGACATTCCCGGTGTGATTTCGATACCGTTGATAAATCTGGGATTTTCCTGGCTTTTCGCTGTATTGGAACTTGTACTTTTCAATGCCGAACAGGACGACAACAGGCTGACGAGAAATGCTAATAATATATAAGAAGAAATTTTTTGCGGCATAACTACGGATTTTTAGAAAAATAAAAATCAGACAAGGTGTTGCGGCAAATATATCGGTAAAAATTAAAAAAAGCCGCCTAAAATGGCATTTCTTCTTCATTTTAGGTAAAAAAAGACGGCTTCTTGCAATAAAAAATGAAATAAATCGTCCGGCATAAACAAATGACAATTCCTTATTATTTTTAGCAAAATCATAAGAAAAACGGTGGATAACTTGCCGAAATTCAGGTTGGTTTTGAGGCCTCGATTTCCGAACTTTGCTTGTTCTCCAATAGGAGTTGTTTACTTCTCAATTTTTACTTGATATAATGCCACAATTTTCACACTTACATAGCCATACGCAATATTCACTTTTGGACGGACAGGCTTCTATTGACAGTTTGCTCAAGAAGGCGACTGCCGACGGTATGCCTGCTATGGCAATCACCGACCACGGCAATATGTACGGGATTTTTGATTTCGTGGCAAAAGCCTGGAACAATACGACCATCATTGGAAAAGACGAAAACGGAAAAGACATCGTCCAGCCAAAAGTCAAACCCATCGTTGGATGTGAACTTTACGTCGTGGACGACCGTTTCCAAAAAACATTTACCAAGGACAAAAAAGACAAGCGCTTTCACCAGATATTGTTGGCAAAAAACAAAAAAGGCTACGAAAACCTTGTCAAGTTGACTTCTTTGGGTTTTATCGATGGTCTTTATGGTAAATATCCACGCGTGGACAAGCGGTTGATAGAGCAATACCACGGCGATCTTATCGCTACGACTTGCTGTATTGGAGCGTCCGTTCCGCAGGCGATTTTGAACAAATCTGCGGCGGAAGCGGAGGCGGAATTTAGGTGGTGGTTGGATTTGTTCGGAGAGGATTATTATATTGAATTACAACGACACAGCTTGAAAGAGCAGGATATTGTCAATGAGAGACTGTTGGAATACGCCGCGAAATACAATGTTCCGGTTATCTGCACCAACGATAGCCATTACACCGACCAGGAAGATGCAAATGCGCACGACATATTGCTGTGTATCAATACCGGAGAAAAGCAGTCAACACCTGGTTACGACGATTTTGTCAATGACGACACTTTGCTCAAAAACAGACGTTTCAAATTTCCAAACGACCAGTTTTATTTCAAGAAAACTTCAGAGATGGAAACGCTGTTCAAAGATGTTCCCTATTCTTTGGAAAACACGCAGCAGATTGTGGACAAAGTCGAACCACTGAAACTGATGCAGGACATCATGTTGCCCAATTTCCCTATTCCTGCGGAATACAGCAAAACCTCAGACGATGCGCTTAACCAATGGAATTATCTTCATGCACTCACTTATGAAGGTGCCAGAAAACGATATAGCGAGATAACAGAAGAAATAAGAGAACGTATTGACTTCGAGCTCAATACAGTTCGTACGATGGGTTTTGCAGGTTACTTTCTGATAGTTTGGGATTTTATCAAAGCAGGAAAAGACATGGGTGTTTATGTTGGTCCCGGTCGTGGTTCTGCCGCGGGAAGCGTTGTTGCTTATTGTCTGGAGATTACCAATATAGATCCTATCAAATACGATTTACTGTTCGAGCGTTTTCTCAATCCCGACCGTAAGTCCATGCCGGATATCGACACGGATTTTGAGGACGAAGGACGTCAAAAAGTTATTGATTATGTAGTACAGAAATATACCAAACAGCAAGTCGCCCAAATCGTCACTTACGGTACGATGGCTGCCAAGATGAGTATCAAGGACGTTTCGCGCGCGTTGGATTTGCCTTTGGCGGAAGCCAATATGTTGGCAAAACTGGTACCGGACAAACCCGGAACAAAACTTAAACGCGTATTGAAAGCTCCCATCACAAACAAGGAAGCAAAAGATGGCGAAAAGTCTTTGGAAAGTAAAGAAGCTTTCGGTCCGGAAGATATTGAAAACATTAAGAAAATACGCGAAATATACGAAGGTGACGACTTGCGTGCAGAGGTTTTACATGAAGCGGAACGTCTAGAAGGTTGCGTGCGCAATACGGGCATGCACGCCTGCGGTATCATCATTGCACCGAAGGATCTTACGGAGATTGTTCCGGTGAGTATGTCCAAGGATTCGGAATTGCTGATTACCGAATACGAAAGTAGCGTTATCGAAAGTGCCGGGGTTATTAAGATGGACTTTTTGGGTTTGAAAAATCTGTCCATATTGAAGGATGCCATCAATCTTATCAAGCAGAACTATGATATTGACA
>JAATFC010000378.1 GCA_015655435.1 Chitinophagales bacterium
AATCTCACGATACCAAGTATATAAATGTTCAATCTTGAGTTCCTCTCCGAAATATTTTCTGTTCGTATCTTGAAAGGCAATCCGACCATAAACATAGGTGTCTAGTCTAGCCATAATTTCAAAAGCACTATTTGGGTTTTGAATTATTTGATTCAAGTAATATTTTGCTAGGACTTTTGATGCTTCAGTCTTAGAAGGCAATTGGATGTTTAATTCCGTTAGGCTGCTGTCGAAGTATTGTAATATTTCAAAAGAATTATCTTTTTCACTCATTCCGGCTAGAATATACAAGGACTCGGATTCAATGTTTTCTGATAGCGCAATTAGTCCAATATTGGGCAAATCTTTAGTTGTCAGATTACCTAAGACATAATTTGATATACTTTCAGCAAAATTCATATGTGGAATTGGAGGCAATTACAACTAAGATTTTGATTTAATGTTCCTTGGACTTTACAAATCAGGCGTCGCTTTTCTTCAATGTAAATAGCGAAAGCAATACATACAAAGCAAAAACAACGGGAACCGTCAGCCAGCCAATTACAAAGCTTCCTATGATGACCAATATAGCCAACAATACAATCGGCCACTCCTTGGAAATGGAAAAATGTTTGAATTTAAGGCTGAACATCGGCAAGCTGCTGACCATCAATCCACTGACAAGCAATATCAATACATACCAAAATGTCACATTGGTCAACAAAGAATTGACTGTGACATTGTTTGAAAACCAATATATCAGCGGAAAAGAGGCAACCAATATGCCCGCAGCAGGTATGGGTACGCCTTTAAAATAAGTAGTGGAAGACGTGTCCAGATTAAAACGGGCCAATCGTATCGCACCGGCAACCGGCAAAAGAAACGCCGGCAACAGCCATAGCAGATTAATATCCAATCCAGATGTATCTTTTGCAAAAGACAGCTTGAGGAACTGCATTGCAATCATACCGGGTGCAACGCCAAAACTAACAACGTCAGCTAACGAATCAAGCTGTTTCCCCATCGGAGACGCCGCATTCAGTAACCGAGCAATGAAGCCGTCCAAAAAATCAATTACCGCCGCGCAACCGATAAACACGGATGCGAGGTATATTTTTTCGGGTAGGATTACGAAAGTCGAGATGCCGTCGGTGTCCATCGTGGTAGTAAGCCCAGGTCCTATGGCTGCGACAATCGCCATGCATCCAAAGACAAGGTTCAATAGGGTAAAACCGTTCGCTATTTGTTTCATTCCGTATATATTAACCAAATACAGCGTGCTGTATCCAACGTCGTTTTCATAAGATTAAAAAAGCCCAACATTGGGCAGATTTTCTTGTTGACCGCAAATATAATCCATACAATTCATAGCAAGGACGATTCTCAGTGGAATGCGTATAATATAATGCTAAAAAGATTTGACAGTCTGCCAGCACCGTCTCTGTAGTGTGGAGATAAAAAGATTTTCACATACGTGGATAAAAATCATATTATTTTAACATATTGATAATCAATTTATTAAAAGTGATGAAAATAAATATAAATTATTCTTTCCGTATTCGGTAAATTATTTCTATCTTTGCGCTCCCAAAAATTATATGGCAAAACAACCACTAATAAAGCAGGATGGTATTATAGTCGAAGCGTTGAGTAATGCGATGTTTCGAGTCAAATTGGAAAATGGTCACGAAATCATTTCCACAATATCCGGAAAGATGCGCATGCACTACATCCGTATATTGCCAGGTGACAAGGTGGGAGTGGAAATGAGTCCATATGATCTGTCAAGGGGACGTATTATATTCCGTTATAAGTAATTAATAATAAACGCTTTAGCCTTGTGGGCTGCAAGCAAGACTTTTTTTAAATAATTTCAGTCATGAAAGTAAGAGCATCAATTAAAAAGCGTAGCGTTGACTGCAAGATTGTACGCAGAAAAGGCAAATTGTATGTTATTAACAAAAAGAACCCTCGCTATAAAATGCGTCAAGGGTAATTTTTCGAAAAATAATTTAATAAAAACAGTAAATCTACAATAGAATATGGCACGTATTGCCGGTATAGACTTACCTAAAAATAAAAGAGGCGAAATAGGCCTTACCTACATTTTCGGTATCGGTCGCTCTACAGCTA
>JAATFC010000266.1 GCA_015655435.1 Chitinophagales bacterium
GTGGCGTAAAAGAAGTGCGGGAAGTCATCGACATCGCACGCAAGCAAATGGGAGCTATTTTGTTTATTGACGAAATCCATCGATTCAACAAAGGGCAACAGGATGCATTGTTGGGTGCAGTAGAAAAAGGTACGATTACGCTTATCGGAGCAACGACCGAAAATCCTTCTTTTGAGGTCAATTCCGCCTTGATTAGCCGCTGTCAGGTCTATGTGTTGAAAGCTTTGGACAAAGAGGATTTGGAACAATTGCTCCAATACGCTTTGGAAAAAGACGAGCAGTTGCAGCAATTGGACGTGAAGCTGAAAGAAACAACTGCGTTGCTGCGAATTTCAGGCGGTGATGCACGCAAACTATTGAATCTTTTTGAACTTGTCATACAATCCCTATACGGAAAAAAGAAAGGCCCAATAATCATCACGGATGCAGTAGTGATGGATATTGCGCAGAACAAAATCGCCATCTACGACAAGAAAGGCGACCAACATTACGATATTATTTCCGCATTTATCAAGAGCATGAGAGGTAGTGACCCCAATGCAGCGGTTTATTATCTGGCGAGGATGCTGGAAGGAGGAGAGGATGTGAAATTCATCGCCAGACGTATGGTGATATTTGCGAGTGAAGACATCGGCAATGCCAATCCCAATGCGTTGTTGCTTGCCAATGCTACATTTGATGCCGTAAACAAAATCGGCAATCCAGAAGCGAGAATCATATTGTCGCAATGCGCCACTTACCTAGCTTCCACACCCAAAAGCAACGCTTCTTATGTTGCCATTAACCAGGCGATGGCATTGGTTCGGGAGACGGGCGACCTGTCCGTGCCGTTACATATCAGAAATGCACCTACCAAACTGATGAAGGACTTGGGTTATCACGAAGGTTACCAATACGCGCATGACTATGAAAACCATTTTAGCGAACAGGAATTTTTGCCTAAAGAAATAGCCGGAACGAAATTTTATGAGCCGGGACATACACCCAGAGAGGATGAACTGCGCCGTAATCTCAAGTCGCTGTGGAAGGAAAAATACGGTTATTGATATTGCAAACGGTTTTTCACAAGAGCGTAATTTTTTTATATTTTCCTAATTATTTTTTGGATAATTAACAGTGTTAACTATTTTTGTGACGTAGTATAGAATTATGGGAATTAGAGAACGCAAACAGAAGCACAAGGAATCTTTGAGAAAAACTATTTTGGACGCGGCTAGAAAGCTGTTTCTAAAAAATGGTTATCGGGCAACGTCCATACGGAAGATTGCCTCCGAAATAGAGTTTAGTCCAACGACGATTTATCTGTATTTCAAGGACAAGGGAGAGATAGCGTATGCGCTGCACCAGGAAGGGTTTCGTATATTGGGAATGCAGTTTCGGGTATTGGATAACATTGAGCATCCTTTTGAAAAAATAAAGGTCATGGGGCGGGCTTATATCAAATTTTCATTGGAATACAGTGATTATTATGAACTTATGTTCGTCGAACGAGAGCCGATGCAATATATAGAAGACTGTGCAGATAAGGATTGGGAAGAAGGAAAAGAGTCTTTTAGCACACTTGTATCCAACGTGCAGGCTTGTAAGGATGCAGGTTATTTTAAGGGGTTGGCAACTGAGCAGATGGCGATGATTCTATGGAGTACATTGCACGGATTGTGTACATTACAGCTTAACGGTCATATCGATTTCATCAAAGAACACAAAGACTATCTACATCATATTGACAATATATTGGATAGTACATTTGTGACGTTCATAGCAATGCTGGAACAATTGAAATAAAATTTTTTACCTATATAATTAACACTGTAAATAATGATAACACGGTACATATTAAAAGTCTTTTCAGTGCTGCTGATTTTGTTGGTAACACAGACTGAACTCTCTGCACAAAAGAATGTATTGGACAATTATATTGATTCAGCGATAGCCAACAATATAGTCGTCCAACAGAAAAACATATCGTTGGAAAAAGCCAAAATAGCATTTGATATTGCGAAAAGCTATTACCTGCCGACCACGTCTTTCCTGATGGACTATCAGTCGGCGGACGGAGGGCGCGATATCCAACTGCCGCTTGGCGACCTGCTCAATGGCGTTTACGGGACGCTCAACCAACTGACATCAACCAATCGTTTTCCGCAACTGGCTAACCAAAGCATCAATTTTTTACCCAAAAATTTCTACGATGCAAGGATTCGGACCACTTTACCATTATACAATCCCGACATAAAATACAACAAGCAACTGGCTGCGCAACAAGTACAGTTAAGCAAACTAGAGATTGCGACGTATCAAAAAGACTTAACGAGAAATATCAAGGAGGCTTATTTCAATTACCTATTGGCTTTGCAGGCTATCCAGATTTACAAAGAAAGCCGTCTGCTTGCAGAAGAAGGCAGGAGAACCAACCAAAAGTTGTTGGATAATGGAAAAGGTTTGCCTGCTTATGTTATCCGCTCGGAAAGCGAAATAGAAAATATTAATGCAGATATCAGTACAGCACAACAAAAGGCCAAAAATGCAGCACTGTATTTTAACTTTTTGCTCAATAGGAATTTGAGCGCGACTATTGATACGAACTATAATGCACAAAACATTTCCAGTAATGTATCGTCCTTATTGACACAAACACAAAATCTGGAGGAACGAGAAGAGTTGAAGTCGCTGGAACAAGTGGAGATGATAAACAAAACGACCTTGGATATGAACAAGGGTGCATTTTATCCAAGACTCAATACCTACCTTGATTTGGGTTCACAGGCACAGAATTGGAAAATGAACAACCAGTCGCGCTATTACTTTTTCGGAGTGCAGTTGAGTGTGCCGATTTATTCCGGATTGAGAACAAAAAACAAGATAAAACAAGCTGCGCTCGACATACAAAATACCCAACTCAATATCACACAGGCAAAGCAGCAATTGACTATGGCGGACGAAGCTGCCAAAAACGAATTGAGTGCGGCTGTCCAAACGCTGTACGCAAAACAAAAGCAACTGGATGCTGCTGCAACTTACCAACGGTTGATAGATCGAGGTTACCGTGAAGGAACCAATACTTTTATTGAGACCATCGATGCCCGCAACCAATTTACGCAAGCGCGTATAGCCCAGAAGATACAGGTGTTTCAGGTATTGATTAAGGCTGCTAACGTCGAAAGAAATTTACCCAATACAATCCAAAAATAACGTTGTCATGAAATGAGCATAAAAATTAGCGAGCTAAATTATACCCAAGACGATGATAATTTTTATGTGAATTCCATCTGACAAATGAAAAAAATAAAAATAAAAATAAACAGATGAAATATACTTTCCAGATAATAATTGCCACCGTACTTATCTCAAGTATGGTTTCCTGCAAGCAGAAAAAAGAACAACCGAAGATGCCTGACGAAATCATTCCTGTTCAGGTTATGGCTTTGCAACAGCAGTCTTTGCAGCAGGCGGTTTTTGCTTCAGGACAGTTTACCACGGATGACGAATCCAATTTGTCTTTCAAGAATGGCGGAATCGTGAGAAAGATTTACGTAAAAGAAGGTGATGCTGTTACCAAAGGTCAGTTGCTTGCCATGCTTGATGTAACTGAAATCAATACAGTTACACAACAGGCTTCCATCTCTTTGCAAAAGGCTCAGCGCGATTACGAAAGAGCCATACATCTGTATCA
>JAATFC010000362.1 GCA_015655435.1 Chitinophagales bacterium
ATAATAAATTGATTTTTGATTTGATTTTGGGAGCTAGATTAGCCATTTGTATAAAAGTAATTATATCATATTGGTTATTATTTAGATATAATTATTGGGAAGCAAGTTGACAAAATGCCAACTTATCCTAATCGTTTTCATTCTTCTTTATACAGATACCTGTTGTTAAAACTGTCATTACAAAAAATGAAATCAAGATAATCTTATTTTCCACATAGTAAGAATGTGAAAATCCTTAAACATATTAAGTAATCCTAAAAACACCTTTGTGTCTGTCGATAGAAATGGAAGCGAGTTGTAAAAATCATAAAAAAGAGAGTTGTAAAATCGATTTTACAACTCTCTATAACTTGTGCCCAGAACAGGAATCGAACCTGCACTCCCTTGCGAGAACCAGATTTTGAGTCTAGCGCGTCTACCAATTCCGCCATCTGGGCTCATTCACCGTTTTTGTGAGTGGGTTGCAAATGTAGTTTTCAAAATTTATACTGCAAAATATTTGCGTAAATAAATTTTTACTTGCAACAGCTCTTTTTAGGCAAAAAGACCGCCTTCAATATTTTTCCTATTTTCTTCAATATTGCCATAACAATACAAATTTACGCATTTCCTGTTTATCTATATTGGGCAGGATTATTGCATTAACAGCAATTGCTTTTTTTTCCGCAATTTTGTACCGTAACTAAATGTATTGAAATCATCATGAAGCAAGCCGTTTTTAACTTTATCCTGTCCAAGAAGCAAAAAGGGGAGAAATTGTTTGCCGTCCTTATCGACCCCGACAAGGTCAATGATGATTCTTTGGTCTCCATTATAGAGCTTTCGGAAAAATCAAGTGTGGACCTTTTCTTTATCGGAGGCAGCTTGATGGTTTCGGATTACATGGACAAGTGCATCCAACTCATCCAAAGCAAGACTTCCATCCCGACGGTTCTGTTTCCTGGGTCCAATATACAAGTGAGTAAATATGCAGACGCCCTATTGTATTTATCGCTGATTTCGGGTCGCAATGCCGACCTGTTAATTGGTCAGCATGTCGTCAGCGCGCCATTTGTCAAAGCTTCCGGTCTGGAAATAATCCCAACAGGCTACATGGTTATTGACGGTGGCCATCCGACTGCAGTTTCGTATATGTCCAATTCATTTCCCATACCCAGAGACAAAAAAGATATTGCGATGTGTACTGCAATGGCAGGCGAAATGTTGGGAATGAAACTCATCTATATGGATGCGGGCAGTGGAGCTAACTACCCCATAAGCGGAAAAATGATTGGAAGCGTTGCGAGCCATATTGATTGCCCGTTGGTTATAGGCGGCGGCATCCGAACAACGGCTCAGGCTATCGAAGCATGTGAAGCTGGCGCTGATATCGTCGTCGTCGGCAATGCCATCGAAAAAGAAGCCTCGCTTATCGAAGAACTTTCACAGGCTATACACTCTTCCATACACAAAAAAGGAGAGAAAGCCTTACAATTGTAAAACCTATCTCCTTCTTTCAATATAATGTATTGGAAAATATGTAGTTAACCTACCAATTTTCCATATGCTTCTGCATCTAACAAACTGTCAAGGTCTGCAGCATTGGCAACCGTTATTTTTGCCATCCAGCCTTTTCCATAAGGATCGCTGTTGACTAGTTCAGGCTCGTTTTCCAATTCTGGGTTGACTTCCACGATAGTTCCGTCAATAGGCAAAAACAAGTCACTCACCGTTTTCACGGCTTCAACCGTACCGAAGGTTTCGTTAGCTTTCACGTCGTCGCCCACGCTTGTAATGTCCACATAGACGATATCTCCCAACTCGCTCTGAGCGAAATCGGTAATACCTATCAACGCAGTGTTGCCATCTACAAGTTTGATCCATTCATGATCTTTGGTGTACTTCAAATCTTGAGGGATAGTCATATCTATATTTTTCCGCAAACCTAAAGGAATTTTGGGAAAATCGGAATTTTATACCATACAATATCTTTTTACCGCAAAAATCCATTTGTCTACCGTTTTTACGGGATTGAGTTTAAACTTGGGTATAATTTTGGAGTTAAACATATACAGAAACAAAATCTACATAAAATGAAAAAGCAATTACTTATCCTCGCGATGTGCACCATAGGCTTGTTTACATATAATGCCTCCAACGCACAAAAAGCAGACGGCGGAAAAAAACACGCCAATGTATTGAACCTGACGGCAGACCAGCAGTCCAAAATGAAGGACATACGCAAATCAGAAAAAACGCAGGCAAAAGCCATCAAAGCGGATTCTTCACTGTCGGCTGATGCCAAGAAGCAAAAGCTAAAAGATCTGCATTCCGGTTTTTCCCAACAAGAAAGAGCCGTACTGACACCCGAACAACAGGCTAAACAAGATTCACTGCGTGCTACGCACAAACATGTGGGCAAAGGAGGAAAAGGTAAAAAAGGACAAATGGCTTTCGCCAAAAAACTAAACCTTTCCGACGAGCAAAAACAAAGCATGAAATCGCTGCACCAAGCGCAGAAGGACAAAATCACAGCCGTGAAATCCAATACTGCCCTTTCCGATCAGGAAAAGCGTCAGCAGATTGTGTCCATCCGCAAAGAAGGAAGACAGGAATTTCAAAAACTGTTGACCCCGGAACAAAAATCGCAGATACAACAGATGCGTTCGTCTAGAAAAAACGCCCCGTCTCCTGCGAACAGCTAATTTTATTATTCACTTCCAATAAATCAACATTCTCATGAAAAAAATTTCAGTTTTACTCGGCATGTTCCTGTTTCTTTTCGCAGCGACTTCCATGGCACAACGCAACTGGTCGCCAGAAGACCTCGCCAAGATGAAGGAAAAAAGGAAAACAACATTGGTCGACTCTCTTGGTATCACCAGTGTTATTGCTGACAGCGTATTGGCAATCGAAGACCGCTCTCGTAGCAAGATGATGGACTTGCGCAAAAGCGGTGGAAGCGCTGATGACATGAAGACTCAGTACCAAGCGCTCCAAGAACAAAAAAATGCAGATGTAAAAAAAGTACTTCCCGCTGATGCCTATACCAAATATGTAGAGATGGAGCAACGTCAGAGGAATCGCATGCCAAGAATGGGCGGCGGCGGTGATCGCGCCAATGGCAACTAAAATCCGTCGGGAATTTTATCCATTCGCCGAAAAAGCCTTTTCTTTGTACATACAAGGAAAGGCTTTTTCCTTTTTATAAAACGTTCACCTTATGTTGAAGTATTTTTTCCTGGCTATTTGTAGTTTCCTACTAATGGAAGGTCCTGCATTGGCACAAAGCAAGAAAGAAAAAAAAAGCGCAGGCAGAAGAGGAAGCTCAGCTTGTCAACATCCGCGCCGGATACAAAAGAATGTTTATTGATTCGCTCAATCTGACGCCCGCTATTGCCGATACTGCCGCAGCTATAGAAGCAGAGACAATCAAAAAACTGACTGACGTAGCAAAGAACAAAAAACTGGAGCAGGACGACAAAGATTTCCAAACGGGGATGCTGGGCGAACAGAAAGACAACCGCCTCAAACTTATATTGCCACGCGAAGCATTTGACAAATATACAGCCATGCAAAAACGCTGGAAGGAAGAGCGAGAAGCGCAACAAAAAGCCGCAAAAGACGCGCAGAACAGCCAGCCAATGAATAACCGAGGTTATCGAGGAGGTTACGGTGGTTATGGCGGCGGATACGGCGGCGGTTATGGTAGATACTAAAAATCGTTGTGCCTTTGGACAAAAAAGCTAAAAAGTGGGAGATTTTCCTAAATAACAATATACTATAGAAAAGGCTTCCAATATGGAAGCCTTTTCTCATGAAGATTAATAACAGTCCGTCAATATCTGACTATTGGCCTGATAGGTTTCTATAGTTTCTAAATGATGGTCTTTGCAGATTTTTTCCAGTACAGCGAAAACATCTTTTTGCATGGACAACGATCCGCAAATCATTATCACGCCTTTGTTTTTCAACATTTCGGCAATGTGTTTTTCATCTTTTTCCAATAGATGGCTGACATATAATTCCTCTTCTTCCCGCGATAATGCAAGATTGTATTGGCTTAGTTTGTTGTCCAATATACAGTCATCCAATAAAGGTTTGTATAGTTGGAAGGACGCACTCGTACGGAAACCGCAATATAACTGACAAGGAATTTTTCTTTTGTTTTCCGAAATCATTCCCAAGAAAGGAGCAATACCCGTACCGTTGGAAATCATGACGATTTCTTTCGCTTTTTTAGGAAAATGAAAGTGCTGATTTTTAACAATGCGCGCATTTATCGTTTCTCCTGATTGCAACGAATACAAGTGCTGCGAACCCAATCCATGTTCATGCAGTTTGACGCTGAGCTGTAGGATATCATTGACTTTCCCAATAGAATACAATCTTTCCCGATGGTCATTTTTGGGATAGATTGCCAACAAGTCCCCAGATGAAATCTTGTTGATTTTTTTGAATTTCATACGAATCAGAAAAGTGTTTTCTACGTCTATATTTGTTTTTTCAATGATTTTTATATTGGACAATTCTTTTAGATGCGAAGACAATAAATCCTTTGACAGACTCAGATTTGTATTGGTCAGTTTTGCATATTCCGTCAACCAATTGCTGAAATCCTGCGGGGATTTTTCGTTTACCGTATATAGTTCCATCAACGGTTCTGCCCAAGACTGTTCACTTAATGCGGCATCGACATTCTCCGCAAAACCGCAAAAATGCTGGTAACTTCTCGACCCAAATCCAACTACCGAAAATTTTACGTTCTGCTGTTGAGGAATTTTTTCCAATAGGGAAAGGAATTTTTTAGCATTGGAAGGAGGGTCCCCTTCACCATAGGTACTTGTCAATATAAGCATCTGCTCGGCTTTCGGATAAAGGGAATAAGTATCCAAATCCGAAATAAAAACCTTTTCCCCTTGTTTCAACAATTGCTGGAAAACCGAACTTGCAAACCGGTAAGTGCTACCATTTTCAGAACCCACCAATATAATCGTCTTGCAGTCCTTGGATTTAAATTTATTCTTTGTTTTGTTCTTGACTCTCTTCCAGGAAATAATCAAACCCGAATAAATAAAAAACAGGATATAAGCCGCCGTAATCGCCAAAACGACAGCCCACACGACATTGGACCGACCTGTGTGCCAACGCAAACTAAAGTCCGCCAACGATTGGGATTTGGGATAAAGTTGTTGCGCCAAGATCTCTCCGGTAAACTGATTGACACAGACTTCGCGATCTTTTAATTTCAGTGTGAAATAATCCTCCGGAAAATCAGAAAAAGGAAACTGGATAGCGGTAACGTCTTCCAGTTTTGTTTGTTTGAATATGGGAAAGTCTTTCCAGTCGATTTTCGGTTCTTCTTTTATATTGGAATCGTCAACTTTCGCAGCAATTTTTGTTGGTTTAATTATAAAGCGCGAAACGGAAAGATAAGTTCCCGTGATTGCAATCGCCAATATAAAAAACAAAGACAATCTTCCGAAAACCGTATGGTAATATTGGGCAAAACTTGTTTTCTCAATAGACGCAAAAAACCGCCGAAACCCTTTTTGTCGCTGCACAATCAAACCTATACCGGAAATGGCTATCAGTATCAACAGAAAAGCAACTATGCCTACAATCAGCCTTCCCGTTTCATGCAAAAACAGAGAACGGTGCAAGGATGTCACCCATTCAAAAAAAGGTGATTGTTTCTGCGGAACACCCAATATCGTTCCGTTTACAGGATTGATATATACCGTCTTGTCATGACCGGATTTGTCCGTATAATTGGCTGTCACGAAATTATAGTCGTTGACGCTCAACTCCTGCAGCTCCGGCATTTTTTCCTTCAATACCGGAATCGAATGTGCTAAGGTAACTGTGTCAAAATGATTGACCTTGTAACCTTTAGCGTTTTCTTTAATCGGTTCGAACGCCAATATGATTCCGGTCAATGCCGCTAACGTCAATAATATAAAAGAAGATACAGCCAAACAAAAATGGCTGTATCTCCATACTGAAACAATCATATGTAACTAATAATTAATGCGCGCTAAAACGCACGTAACGAATATATCCCGTACCATCGTTTTTGGCAGCCAGAGCCGCTGTGGTCAATGGTATTTCTAAATCTTTTGCATGATATTCTTTATCCTCAACTGCACTTTCAAAACGCAACTTGTAACCTGCGTCGATTTTTGCCTTGTCGATATTGAGCGTAATCGCACTACGGTCACCACCGGAAACCGACGCTCCCGTAATCGCACTTATATTGGACGGTTTTTTCTTAAATGCTTTGTCCCATTCTTTCAAGCTCTTATACCATTTCCTATCCGAGCCCAATACGTACAACGTCTTGTCATAGTCGCCTTTCGAATCAATAATGGATACGACTATATAAGCGCCTTCGCCCAGATAGTTCGTCATCTGTATCATACATTTGTACGGCGTTTCCTGTGCGTGGGACGTGAAGGAAATAGACAATGCCGCAACGAGAGCAACAATAAAAAATCCTATTCTTTTCAACATTTTACTTTTCTATTTTAAAAAATCAAGAGAAATATTTTTCTTCTTCAGTAATTCGTTTTCGCTCGCTAAGTCAAATGCAGTTTCGTCAAAATTAGTTTTAAGTTGCTTATCTGCGCCATTTGCAATTAAATACTTCAAAATAACGTCATCCTTCGCGACCATAGCAGCTTTTTGCAATGCGGTAAGTCCTTCCTTGTTTTTAGTATTTATATCAACTGTAGCATAATTGTCATGTACCATTTTTACCAAATTCAAGTCGTTTTTGGCAACGACCAAATGATACAAAGTATTGCCATTCTGAGACGGAGTCGTAATTGCGAAACCCTTGTCCTGCAATGCTTTTACCTTGGGTTGAAATTCTTTTGCCTGACGAGGATTATAGTATTCGAATAAATAACTTACCAGATTATTGCCACTGTTGTCGACCGTATTCACATCTGCTCCCGCGTTCAGGATAGCTTGGACGACCTGCGCAGAATTACCACGGACCGCCAGAGCTAACGCGGTTGCTCCGGCATTGTTTTTTTCATTGATGTTTTTCACCTTCGGTAAAAGCAGCCCAATAATATCAGGATTCTGATTGCTCGCCGCCGCAATCATAAACGGCGTATTGCCTTCCTTATCCTTTTGGTTGACATCCACACCCTTGCTTAGGAAATATTCCACAATATCTTTTTTGCCACGGCGTGCTAGTGAATGCAACGCATTTTCTCCATTTTTAGAAATTACAGTTGGTTTTATTCCTATACCCTCCAAATATTGAAATACATCCAAGCCATTGGCACCAGAGCGGCTACCCTGCGCTGCCCACATCATTGCATTATTGGTAAACGGAATTTTTTTCTCGCGCAATAGTTTCATTGCCTTGATATTGCCACCTTTCGCTGCATAATCAAACGTAGTATTGCCATCCGCATCTTTGCTATTGAGATTTAATCCTTTAGCCTGCAAATACTCCGTCAACGCAAGACTTGAATCTCCGCCAATTGCAAGCATCAATACATTAGCCCCGTCGGCATTGACATCCGTTTTTAGGTTTTCGCCATTTTGCAGCAGCAAATCGTAGATTTTGATATTTTGTTGACCGAGAATTGCCGCAAAACTCATTGGTGTCATACCATGACTGTCCTGTGTTTTGACACTTGCTCCTTTCGAAATCAGGTATTGGATTATGTCCAGATTGCCACGCATTGCAGCCCAGAAAATATACGTTCTGGAATCGTGCGTCAATTTTTCGACATTGTTACCTTTCTGTTCCAATAAATAAATAATGGATTCCTTAGGTGCATCCGAATTGATGGCCAATACAACAGGATCCATCGCCATACCGTTCAGCTCCGCAGGGTCATTGCCGTTCGCGATAGCCGTTTTTATATCGTCTAGACCTGGTTTGTTTTGCCAAAAAGACTGATTGAGAAACGCGTTTTTGTTGACGGGATTACCTCCCGGCTGAGCTATAGCCACATAGCTGGTCAGCGTAAACAAACCTATTGCGAGATATTTTATCGTGTTGTGCTTCCTCATCTGTTTGATTTTGAAAGCACAAAATTAACCCCAACAATAGTCTTGGAAATGTGCAAAAGACAAATTTTCCCAACTTCGTAAATGATTTTCCTGAAAACAAAAGAACTTCAATAAATTGAAGTTCTTTTACGGCTATTATTGGATGATATAATCAAACTTTGATTTAATTATTCTGCAATTCTTTTCAGTTCCAGAGACATTGCCTTTGCCCTTAGTTTGGCTTCCTTTTTTTCCTTTAGGTAAGGCAGATAGTATTTTTGGTAAAACTGTTTTTTATTGTCCCTATATTGGACGATTGCACCCAATGTGTACATTGTTTTTATATAATACCATGCAAGGTCTACCTGCAATGGTTTGAACCCACTTCTTGCACTTCTAGGAAACAAATGGTGGTTGTTGTGCCATTCCCCAGCTACGATACCTGGCCACAACTGGTTGATAGACTTGTCATTATGGTTGTAATCAACGCCATCTTTTTGTTTGTCCTTACCTTTTCCATGACCTTCATAATTATAGGTACGGACTCCAATTGCCCAAAAGCCGGCAGCTCCGAATATCGTTACCGCCAAGCTATTTCCTCCTATAAAAAAGAAGATAGCGTACCAAACCGACCAGTTAAGAAGCCACAATAATATAGAATTCCAAGGTTTGGCGTAAGAGCCCCATTTTTGGTATTCTTCATACGTATTGCCGGATACACCAGTATGCTCCATCAAGGTAACCACGCGACGGTAATGTTCCCTTGAGAGATTTTTGGCTATTGGTTGGTGGTTAACATCAGCCAAAAAGCAGTACAAAAACCCACCTTCTGCATTATAGGGGTCTCCAGGTTTGTCTGATTTGGAATGGTGTACATGGTGTGAAATGGCATATATTTCTTCCGGTATTACGGATATAGTCAGGTTCTGTGTCACAAAACGCCAAAATTTGTTTCGGAAAACATAGGCTCCGTGCGTACAATAACGATGATGCCAGATAGTCCCGTGCGTGCCCATGAGAATCATACCATATATAAATGCGATTACAAAATTGGTCCAATTAAGATATTCGCACAAAAACAGGATAAAGAAAACCGAAAGCAATATGGCTCGTGACCAAGCAAAAAAAGGAAGCCAGTTTTTACGGGATTTAAACACATTCAACCGGGAAAAAAACTCATTGAAAAGCTGTTTAGTGGACGGCACAACCAATAGACCTTCTTTGTCTTTCCAACCGTAAGAAGGGACTTCCAATACATCGTCTAGGAATGGCATGTTTTACATACAAATTTTGTGTGAACGCTCCTACCGTTTGCTATGGACGGAAGGAAAATAGAGATACCTCAACTCAAGACAATGGATTTTACGGCGTGTTCTTTTTTTACAGATGGTTATTTCTTTAAAGATGGTCTATGAACATTTCGGTGGGCCTTGGTCTTATTAAGCTCCCCAAGCTAGTATTAAAAATCGATAATAACCGGTAATTTCAAACATAAAGGTTTTATTAACAGATAACATGGGTTATCTACCACGCAGAAAGTAGTGTAGTAAAACAAAAAAGGATTACCAGAAATGATAATCCTTTGAAGCGGACCGGACGGAGTTCGAACCTATCGACATAAATACATGATAATCAATAATTAGTATAGTACGATTTCTTCATGCTAACCGAATTACCACCTATTATTCAAATAACACTATAAAGTTAGCAAATTCTGTTTAAAAAGGGAACTGCAATTAGCAATTGGAAAAAAATAATATGCTAAATCCCAAAATAACATAACAGGTTCATTATAATCTCAAAAAGCTTATAATCCTGTTATGTTAAATTGGACTCACTGCGTAGCTGTATCGACTAGCTGGCCCGTATGGTTCATTTTCCCAATCCTTTTGAGAGCACTTTAAAGGAGTATCCTCAAACCTTACTATAAAACCCATTCAGTAGCCGCAATCAAATTTAACCACTTTTAACACCCCAACTTGTGACCGCCTTGTGATTTCCGCAATGAGAGTTTTCCACTTTTGTCCAGACAAAAACACAGTACCATGGACAGAAATAACAAGACACCGCCGACAGAACCACAGCTCCTGCTGACGGAGACCATAAGAAGATTATTAGCCGATTTCCGTACGCAGCTCCTCACCGACATCCGGCTGATACTTTCGGACAAAAAGCCCCCGCCCGAAAGACAATGGATCAAGAGTGCCGAGGTAAAAAAACTGCTGGGTATCAGCCACGGCACACTCCAGACCCTGCGCGACAACGGCACAATCCCGTTTACAAGAATCGGAGGTGTCATCTACTATTCCCGGAATGACCTGGAAAAA
>JAATFC010000255.1 GCA_015655435.1 Chitinophagales bacterium
AGGATTATTCCATGCGTATCTGGTTACAACCCGATAGATTAGCAGCTAACAATCTTTCGCCTCAGGACGTATTGAAAGCGGTGCAGGAGCAAAGTTTGGAAGCTGCGCCCGGAAGATTGGGTCAGAACAGCAAGGAAACTTTTGAATTTATCTTGAAATACAAAGGCAAACTCAACAAGCCCGAAGAATACGAAAACATAGTCATAAAATCCAATGCTGACGGTTCTTTCCTACGATTAAAGGATGTTGCACGGATTCAGTTTGGTTCCTACAACTATTCGGCAACCAATAGGATTGACGGCAAGCCCGTTGCGGGTTTTGCGATATTGCAGACAGCAGGCTCTAACGCCAACGACATTATAACGGAAATAGAAAGGCAGATAAAAGAATTTACACCTAATCTACCCAAAGGAGTCAAGACCGTGATTATGTACAACTCCAAAGATTTTTTGGATGCATCTATTGACCAGGTAAGGGAAACATTGGTTATTGCATTTATATTGGTTTTTATAGTTGTGTTTATTTTCTTGCAGGATTTTCGTTCTACACTTATTCCCGCCATTGCTGTTCCGGTTGCCATTGTGGGTACATTCTTTTTCCTACAGTTGTTTGGATTTACCATCAATATGCTGACGCTCTTTGCATTAGTATTAGCCATTGGTATTGTGGTGGATGACGCTATCGTAGTTGTAGAAGCCGTCCATGCAAAAAT
The DNA here is from genome assembly GCA_015655435.1 of Chitinophagales bacterium. Taxonomy (GTDB): domain Bacteria; phylum Bacteroidota; class Bacteroidia; order Chitinophagales; family Chitinophagaceae; genus Rhizosphaericola. Next base: position 713 of record JAATFC010000255.1, read on the forward strand.
GGAACAGACTCACATGCCCGTCAAGGAGGCAACTATACAATCCATGAGCGAAATATCGGGAGCTATAGTTTCCATCACGTTGGTCATGTCAGCGGTCTTCGTTCCGGTAGGATTCATGAAAGGTCCGGCGGGCGTATTTTACAGGCAGTTTGCATTCACGCTCGCAATCGCGATTATTATTTCCGCAGTAAATGCCTTAACATTGAGTCCTGCGTTGTGTGCTATTTTTCTAAAAAATACACACGCAGAAGAAAATGAAGGTAAAAAGAAAAGTTTCAAACAACGTTTTTTTGATGCGTTCAATATAGGATTCAACAATCTGACAAACAAATATGTCAAAAGCCTTCGATTCCTTACCAAAAACAAATGGGTTGCCCTACTAGGACTAGGTATTATAGTCGTAGCAACTATAGTATTGATACGCAAAGCACCGACAGGATTCATTCCCAACGAAGACCAAGGATTTGTTTTGTACGCAGTCAATACGCCTCCGGGAAGCTCTCTTGACAGAACCAAAAATGCAACTTTGTCCATTGACAAAATCATCCGAAAAGAAGAAGCAGTCAATCACTTGTGGGTTTCCGATGGATTGAACTTTATCAGTAACGCCAATGCGTCACCTTATGCGGCTGGTTTTATCCGTCTGAAAGACCTGAAAGAACGCGGTGCAGAAGCAGATCCCGACAAGATTGCCGCAGGTCTTACAGGACAGGTTGCACAAGTAAAAGATGCCAACGCATTTTTCTTCAACTTCCCTACGGTACAAGGTTTCGGAAACGTAAGCGGATTTGAATTTATGTTGCAGGACAGAGGAAACGGGACATTACAACAGTTGGGAGAAACGGCATGGAAATTTATAGGGGCATTAATGCAACGAAAAGAAATCGCTTTTGCATTTACCACTTTCGCTGCAGGAAATCCCCAATATGAAATCAACGTAGATTTTGAAAAAGCAAAACAGTTGGGCGTTCCTATAAGTGAACTCATGCAGACTTTGCAGATATATTTTGGTAGTAGTTTCGTCTCGGATTTCAATCGATTTGGAAAATATTATCGTGTAATGGCTCAGGCCGATATCCCTTATCGTAACGATATCAACTCACTCGACGGTATTTACGTCAAAAACAATCTAGGCGAAATGGTTCCGGCAAAAACAGTCATACGTCTCGAACGTACTTATGGCCCAGAAACCGTGACCCGCAACAATTTGTTCAACGCTGTTACGATTAACGGTACGCCAAAGCCTGGTTTCAGTACAGGTGACGCTATTAAGGCTGTGGAAGAAACCGCAAAACAAGTGTTACCAAGAGGTTACGCCTACGAGTGGACAGGAATTACTCGGGAGGAAAAAAGCACAGGTGGACAGACCGCATTTATCTTTCTGTTGAGTGTGATTTTTGTATTCTTTTTATTGGCAGCCCAATATGAAAGTTACATCCTTCCATTTGCGATTGTACTGACGATTCCCACAGGTATATTCGGGGTATTTGCATTCACTGGATTGGCGGGCATTGAGAACAATATTTATGTACAGGTCGGACTCATCATGCTGATTGGACTATTAGCAAAAAATGCCATACTAATAGTGGAGTATGCAGTACAGCGTCGTAAAAACGGAATGGGCTTGATAGAATCCGCACTAGAAGCCTCGCGCTTGAGACTACGTCCTATATTGATGACATCCTTTGCCTTTATAGTTGGTATGCTGCCATTGGTTTGGGCAAAAGGAGCCGCTGCAAAAGGTAACCACTCTATCGGAATGAGTACAGTTGGTGGCATGGCAACAGGTGTAGTGTTTGGTATTTTCATCATTCCTGTTTTATATGTGATTTTCCAATACTTACAGGAAAAAGTTTCTAAGAAGAAAGCCATTCCGACAAAAGCGTAACACTAAAAGGTTCATTCAAAAACTCAATTCTGAAAAAATGAAAAATTATATAATTTCCGGTATTGCTTTATTGTCTGTAATTATGACAGCCAACTCCTGCAAAGTCGGACAACCATATACACAGCCGGACGCAAAATTACCGGAACAATATAGTCGTACTATAACAGCAATGGCTGACACGGCAAGCATTGCGGATTTGGAATGGAAGCAGTTCTTTACCGACACTACATTGCAATCGCTTATTGGAAAAGGTATTGCGAACAACTATGACTTGCAGATTGCGCTGAAAAATGTAGCAGCATCTCAGGAAAAATTAAAACAAGCAAAACTATTGCAGTTACCTAGTCTTAATTTTTCGGTTGCGGGACAGACGTCACATCCATCTGACAATAGTTTGAATGGTATTAGCCTAAATAGTTTTCTCGGACAAAAACATATTGAAGACTATAACGCAGCATTCAATTTATCGTGGGAAGCAGACATCTGGGGAAAACTACGCATGCAAAAGGATATAGCATTAAGTCAATATCTACAGACGTATGAAGCGAAAAGAGTTATACAAACACAAGTAGTTGCCTCCATCGCTCAAGGATACTATAACCTTTTGATGTTGGACGAACAATTGAACATTGCAAAAAACAATCTGAAACTCAATGACACGACCTTACAGTTTACCAAACTGCAATGGAACGGAGGATTAGCAACAGCTCTAGCTGTGCAACAAGCGGAAGCGCAAAAACAATCTGTCGCGTTGCTTATCCCTCAACTAGAACAAAATATTGCCTTACAGGAAAATGCACTAAGCATATTGACAGGTGCGATGCCGGACACTATACATCGCCAATTGTTGTTGTCCGATGTTCATTTTCTCGAAAATCTGCAAGCAGGCGTTCCTGCTGGCCTTATAAGTCGTCGACCGGACGTGCGCTCACTTGAACTAGGCGTACGTACGGCCAACGCACAAATGGGTATTGCACAAGCCGAAATGTATCCTTCGCTCAATATAACGGCGAGCGGCGGCATCAATTCTTTTAAGGCAAATAATTGGTTTGAGATTCCTGCTTCCTTGTTTGGAAATGTATTAGGCGGCATTACGCAGCCTATATTTCAACGCGGTGCGTTAAAAGCTAATCTGGCAGTTGCCAAAATCCAGAGAGAACAAGCAGTGTTGGCTTTTCGGCAATCCGTACTGAATGCAGTTGGAGAGGTTTCGGATGCACTCGTGCAAAACAACAAGTTGAAAGAGCAAGCATTAATCGCTTCTCAACAAACAGACACTTTACAAAATGCCATTCGCAATGCGCAACTACTATACAAAGGTGGACTTGCCAATTATCTTGAAGTCATTACGGTACAAGGTAACGCGCTGCAAGCCGAACTTAACCTCGCATCCATACGTCGTCAACAATTAAGTGCCGTCGTGGATTTGTATAGGGCGTTAGGCGGAGGTTGGAAATAAAACATTTTAGGAAAAAACATATTTATTAATTTTTTACAGTTGGTTTTGGTGAACACGGGCTTTCTTTTCAAAGAGAGCCCTTTACCAACATTTGAATAGCATAACAATTTAAGAACAATCAAAAATCAAAAGGAAAGGACAATGAAAAAATTAGAGAACAAAGTAGCAGTCGTTACCGGAGCATCCAAAGGAATTGGTGCTGCCATCGCACTTCATCTGGCGGCAGAAGGTGCTAATGTTGTTGTGAATTATGCCAGCAGTCAAGCTGATGCAGACAAAGTCGTTGAAAAAATCAAATCAAACGGCGGCAATGCTATTGCCATTCAAGCCAATGTATCCAAACAAGAAGACATCGACAATCTGTTTTCAGAAATCAAAGAAAGATTTGGACGCGTGGACATTTTGGTAAACAATGCGGGTATTTATGACTGGGCGACACTAGAAGAAATAACGGAAGAACATTTCCACAGACAGTTCAACGTAAATGTATTGGGATTGTTATTGACCACACAAAAAGCCGTTACACTCTTCGGTTCGGATGGTGGAAGTATTATCAATATCAGTTCCGTCGTCTCGGAATCCCCTGCACCAGGTTCAAGTGTTTATAGTGCCACAAAAGCTGCGGTCGATGCCATTACAAAAACATTGGCAAAAGAATTGGGGAGTCTCAAGATTCGTGTCAATTCCATTTTGCCCGGCATGGTGGAAACAGAAGGCACACATTCCGCGGGCTTTATAGGGAGTGATTTTCAGATACAGTTAGAATCCAAAACTCCATTGGGAAGAATAGGTCAGCCTAATGATATTGGAAAAGTAGCAGCCTTCTTTGCTTCCGACGATTCAGGTTGGATTACAGGCGATACGATACTCGCGTCAGGAGGATTGCTAGGCTAGTTCTATTTAAAAAACGCTCTAAAACAACAAAGGTTCTGCATATAGTATGCAGAACCTTTGTACTTATATTGAACAAAAGATAGATTATAGTTCGATCACAAATTCTTCTTTTGGACGTCTTACTTTTTTCATTCCGACTAGCCAATCTCCTTCGTTGTCCCTATAGCCAATAGACATGATAGTTACGCTTTTCAATCCTTTTTCTCTCAGACCCAAAAACTCATCCAACTGGTCATTGTCAAAACCTTCCATAGGTGTAGTGTCTACTTTGAGTTCCGCAGCCTGCGCCAGAGCCACACCAAAAGCAATATAGGCTTGTCTCGCCGTATGGACGAAATTGGATTCTGCAGGTTGGTTCAAGTATGTACTTTTCAATCTCGTCACATAATCTGCAAATTTATCCCTCGGCAATCCACGTTCGTCAGCCATATAGTTGTAGATTTTATCTATACGTTCGTCCGTATATTTGTCCCAAGCAGCGAACACCAATACATAAGAACTGTCGGCAACTATCTGCTGCACCATCGCAATCGGTACCAATTTTTCTTTCAGTTCCTGATTGGAAATCAATATTACCTTGAAGGGTTGCAAACCGGAAGAAGTGGGCGCCAAGCGTGCAGCCTCTATGATTTTTTCCACGTCTTCTCTTGATACTTTCTTCGTTGCGTCATATTTCTTTGTTGCATAACGCCATTTTAAATCGTCTAACAGTGCCATCGTCTTTTCGTTTTTTGGTAAATAAATACGTGAATGAAATATTTGTTGCAACAAAATTAAGGGAATTTATTTACGCAAATCAAGCAACTTTAAATAAAACTTTTTCTTAACAAGATTACATATCTCGATTTTTATATCTCAAATTCTCCCGCTCCTTGACGGATAATTTCGTAAGGGTCTTTAGTACAGTCGACAACAGTAAAAGGAATCATTCCTCCTGCCCCACCATTGACGACTATATCAACTATATCCTTGAAATTTTCATATATGAGTTCAGGATCAGTATATTCCTCCACCATCTCGCCAGGAAGCGATGCCGACAGTATCGGATGACCCAAATCATGAACTATAGTAGTCGCAATCTTGTTGTCAGGAATACGAAGTCCAATTGTACTTTTTTTACTTTGCAAAATTTTGGGGACTTCCTTGCTGGCTGGCAATATAAAAGTGTAAGGCCCGGGAAGATATTCTTTCAGCATCCGAAACAATGGCGTGGAAATACTTTTCGTGTATTGGCTCAGGTCACTGAGACTGTCGCAGACGAAGCTTAGATTAATTTTGTTGACATGTTGTTGTTTAATCTGTGCAACCCTTTCTATAGCTTTTTGTTGAAAAATATCGCAACCAATACCATATATAGTATCCGTCGGGTAAATAATGACACCTCCGTCCAGTAAGCATTCTACAACGGCCTTGACATTGCGCGGATTGGGATTGTCGGGATGTATATGCAAAAACATAATTGCTTAATTTAATTGTGATGTACTCCAAAAAATAGTATTCAAAAACCGTTGTGCATCTGAAACAAACAAATGCTCAAAATGTATGAGATTTCTCCCTAGCGGTCGAAATGACGTTCAACTTTCGAATCTTACGTAAAGAAGTAACGTCATTTCGAGTGAGGAACGAGCGAGAAATCTCTCAGTATGGACATAACTATCTTTAAATGCACAACGAATTATTCAAAACACAACTTCTTTATATAGAACTTCTCTTACTCCAATATACAAAATTCTTCCACAATAGTTTAAATACACAACAAAGGCAATCGAGTTGATTGCCTTTGTTGTGTATTTATCATTCTATTTAATCCAGATGGAGGTCGCCCAATATCTGCTCAATATGCTTTTGCAGTTCAGCGACTTTGTTGTCATAATCTTCCTTTGCAGCCAAAGTAGTATTGACACTTACGTAAAATTTAATCTTCGGTTCTGTACCGGAAGGTCTTGCCGAAAT
>JAATFC010000245.1 GCA_015655435.1 Chitinophagales bacterium
AGACTATGATAACGAAGGAACTTCTTGGATGCTGGGAAAAAACGGTTACAAAGGCTATGAAGCAATGCTGGCGGAAAAGGTAAAAGAACTCAATCTGCACAAAGAGGTTTTTACCTGCAAAAAAGGCGACATGCTTCTCTGGCATGCCAATATCTTACACGGAGGCGAACCTCATACCAATAAAAGCAAAACCAGAAATAGCATGGTTTTCCATTACTTTGACCAAGACGCTGTCTGTTATCATGAAGTTACGCAAAGACCCGCGCTGTTTGAGTTGTGAGTTTTATTATTGGGTTTTGAGTGTTTTATTCGTCGCTGTATTCCAAACCCTTTACTGCAACATATTTCTGCCATTTCTCAATTAACTTGCTCATGTCTTCGGGCAATTCGGATTCGAATATCATTTCCTTTCCCGTTTTCGGGTGGATGAATCCAAGGCTTTTCGCATGCAACGCTATGCGTGGGCAGAGTACGAAACAATTGTCGACGAACTGTTTGTATTTGCCATAGATAGTTCCTTTCAATATTCTGTCTCCACCGTATTCCGTATCGTTGAAAAGCGTGTGTCCAATATGTTTCATGTGTACGCGTATCTGATGCGTGCGACCCGTTTCTAGCCTACATTCTACAACGGTAACGTAATTGAGTCTTTCTAACACTTTCCAATGGGTGACGGCGCGTTTTCCTACATCGCCTTCCGGAAACGGAGCATATATTTTTCGCATGCGGAGATGGCGTGCAATATTGACATCAACAGTTCCTTCATCCTCTTCCATATTTCCCCAGACTACAGCTATGTAACGGCGATGTACCGTATGTGCAAAAAACTGCTTAGCCAAATGAGCTGCGGCCTCTCCGGTTTTCGCCAATACAATTAATCCTGTAGTATTCTTATCAATGCGGTGTACCATACAAAAACGCGGCAGGTTGTCTTCCTCTGCATTGACATTGTTTTTCTGAAAGTGAAAAGCAACAGCATTGAGCAAAGTCCCCGTATAGTTGCCCACGCCGGGATGCACGACCATATTGGGTTTCTTGTTGATGACCAATACAGTGTCGTCCTCATACACGATATCCAAAGGAATCTCCTCCGGCACTACTTCCGTACTTATCGGCGCGACGATACTCATCAGGAGTATCTCATCCGCAGGCCGCACTTTATAATTGTTCTTAACGATTGTCCCGTTGACGGTAAGGAATCCGGCTGCGATGCTTTGCTGTACTTTATTGCGCGTCACGTTGGACAGTCGCGCCTGCAACCATTTGTCGATGCGGAGCATTTCCTGTCCTGCATCGACGGTAAAGCGTTTGCGTTCGTACAGTTCCTCCGTATTTTCCTCTTCTTGGGTGATGTCTATCAGTTCATCCATGCTGCAAATGTACGGTTTGGCAATTATGCGTAGATTAAACTTATTTTTGCAGTAGCAAACAAAAAGAAAAGGAATCAGATGAGCAAGCAAGTTTTTTTTCAGGATTTAGGTAGGAAAGAGTATAAGGAAGTATGGGATTATCAGGAATCGTTGTTGAAAACAAAAGTCGCGCAGAAAACGGAAGCCAGGAACCAGTCAGATAACCCTGACTATGCAGCAGCAGGCATTACCAATGAATTGTTGTTTGTCGAGCATCCGTTGGTCTATACCTTAGGCAAAACAGGACACGAGGAAAATGTATTGATTTCGGATGAGGAACGCGAGTCCAGAGGCATTGAATATTTTCATATCAACCGTGGCGGAGACATCACATTTCACGGGCCTGGACAGATTGTCGGCTATCCTATATTGGACCTCGAACAGTTCAAGCCTGACTTGGGTTGGTATCTGCGCAGTCTGGAACAGGTGATTATCGACACGGTTGCGGAATACGGTATCGTTGCAGGCAGAAGTAAAGGCGAAACGGGTGTCTGGATAGAGCCAGATTTAACCCGAAAGATTTGCGCATTTGGCATTCGTTGTAGCCGTTGGGTGACGATGCACGGATTTGCACTGAATGTCAATACGGATTTGGATTATTTCAATTTTATCGTTCCGTGTGGGATTCAGGGAAAAGGCGCAACATCCATCGAAAAAGAAATCGGACATAAAGTTGATATAGAAGAAGTGAAAGCCAAACTACGCAAACATTTCGAAAGGATTTTTGATGCAGAGATTGTGATAAGATAAAGTAAGTTTGGTTTTAGTAGGAGGAATTGGGAAAAGTCTAGCCAGAATCATTTTTGAATCCTAGATTTTCATTTGAAAAATCCGTTAACTTTGATAGCTACTGACCGCTATTGTTATGGAAAGAAAGGGTTTGAAAAATTGGCTATCCTTTTCCAAAAAAGAGAGAAATGCACTAATCATCCTGATTGTTTTAGTGGGCATTTTCTTTTTAGTACCTTATTTATTCCCTTCGAAAAATAAAATACAGATTTCCGAAAACAGTAGCACTGCTACATCACAGCAACTTGTACAGACGGTCAATACTGCTCAACTATTTCCTTTTGACCCCAATACTATAGATTCATCAGGCTGGAAAAAGCTCGGGTTGCGCGACAAAACTATCCGAACGATTGTCCATTATCGGGAAAAAGGTGGACGGTTTCGCCAACCGGAGGACATTCGGAGGATTTATGGTTTGCATAAGGACGAGGCAGATCGGTTGATTCCCTATATTCAGATTGGAGAACAGAAAACATTTGCTGCCAAGAATCCACATTCGGTAATATCCGACAACGCTCAATATGCGTTCCCAATAGAGATAAACAAAGCAGGCGTGAACCATTGGGCGGCGTTGCCGGGAATTTCGGCGGCATTGGCGCAAAGAATTGTCAACTACCGAAACGCGATGCACGGATTTAAAAACATCGATCAGGTTGCAAAAACCTACGGACTTTCCGCTGCAACCTTTTCCAATATAAAATCCTACCTACGTTTAACAAAAGAAGACGCCGTCGTCGAACCATCCAATACAAACAACAATCTGACGGAAAAACAAGCAGTAGCAGAATATACCAGTAAAAATATCAATACGGTAAAAGTCAACATCAATACGGCATCTGAACAGGATCTGCTATCGCAAAAACATATCCCTAAAAGTGTTGCAAAAGCGATTGTCATCTATCGAGAACAACACGGACAATATGAAAATGTTGCCGATATCAAGAAAATCGTATTCATCAACGATGAGATGTACACACGCATAGCCCCTTATCTGACCGTGGAATAGGTTTGGTTTAGTAAGGAATATAGACTGCATTCCTTCAATATTATCTTACTTTTGCAAAAAAATATCCGGATGAAAAAAAGTACGTCCTTCATATTGGCTTTTGTATTGTTGTTGGTTGTCGCTGCACTTTACCGCATTATTCCCGATAGAAAAATGGGATTTGCACCACAGTATTCCATGGCGGTTTTCGGTGGAGCTATTTTCTTGAAGGACAAAAAATGGGCGTTTTTATTGCCTGTTGCTTCCCTGTTTATTTCCGATGTTATTTATCAGGTTTTATACAAATATAACTTGTCCACAACACCAGGATTTTACGACGGACAGTTGGCCAACTATATCATTTTCGCTTCCGTGACTTTCTTCGGATTTTTGTTGAAAAAATGGAATGTGTTGAATATTGCCGTTGTGTCTGTATTGGCTGCAACGTATTATTTTGTTCTTTCCAATTTTGCGGTTTGGGCAACTACTGATTTTTATACACACACATTGGACGGATTGAAAGCTTGTTATGTTGCCGCTCTTCCTTTTTATAAAAATAGCATTTATGCTTCCCTTATTTTCTCTGCGATTTTGTTTGGTGGATATTACTTAGTAAAACAAAAAAGCGAAAAAGCTATAGTTGCGCAATAGTTGAAGTCAATTGTCAATATTAAGAGAGGTTGCTTAGAAATGAGCAACCTCTTTTGTTTGAGCGAGATATTTATGGTTGCTATGTTGGTTGATAATTCAGTGCTATTGTTTTCTCTTTTGCAAAACTCAAAAGAAATGCAGATGAAAGAAACGCGATGCTTACCCATATCACCTGGCGCACGTCCGAATGCCTGATGACAAATCCACTTATCATAGTTCCGAAAGTAATACCCAGATTGAAAAAGGACGGCAAAAAGCTATTGGTAAATTCCAACGATTCCTGTGGGATTCTATAAACACCTCGTGTATTTCCTATCAAAAAACCTCCCGTGTGGACAAAACCCCACAATATGATAATGGCTGCCATCGGAATGAAATAACCACCGAATATATAGACTAAAATCTCCACCAATATCAATGCAATCGGGAAATAACGAAATCCATGCAGGACGTTTTTACTTACTATTTTTCCGATTAGCCAATTGCCGATGATTCCCGCACTTCCGAAAATCAGTAGCATCAGACTTACTTGTTTTCCATTCATGTGTGTTATCTGTGTGAAATAGTCTGCGAGGTAACTATATGTTGCAAACATTCCGGATATCAATAGTAGAATGTACAAATAGTTGAACCAGACGAGCGGTTGTCGCAATATGTGTAGATCATTGCTTCCCGATTTTTCCTTGTCCACAGGTGTTGACGGTACCGTAAAAAGCAATACCAAAAAGGCGACCACGTTGACAACTCCCGCTACGTAAAAAGAAGCCTTCCAGTTAAACAAGTCCGCAAAATAGGTGGTAATCGGTACACCCAAAACTGTCGCCACACTCAATCCCGTCATGACAACAGAGATTGCTTTCGGCGCATTTTCAGGAGCAACCTGTTTCATTGCGAGGGTCAATGCTATCGCCCAAAATGCCGGATAAAAAACAGCGGGTAAGATTCGGGAAATAAGCAATAGTGTAAAGTTGGTAGCGAATGCAGAAAGTATATTGGACAAAATAAACGTGACTAAAACAAATAACAACATTGTTTTCCTGTTAATACTTTTCGTGAGTGCAGTGACGAATGGTCCGGAGAGTGCGACTGTCAGTGCAAAACCGCTCAACAACCATCCTGCTGTGTCAATGGAAACCTTGAATTGCTTTGCTAAAACAGGCAATATGCCTATCACTCCAAATTCCGTCGTGATGACGCCAAAGACTCCCAACGCCAATGCATATATCGTTTTGTTCATAAATTAATAGATTTAAATATTCAAATATTTCGATGTATTTAATAAAAAAATAATCAGGCTTTCAATAGGTTCAAAGCTTGTATGTAAGCATCCAAAACTTCGTCGTTGAGAAAATACTTGATGTTTCTTCCTTCTTTTTCAGAAATGAGCAGGTCGGCATCGACTAACTGTTTCAAGTGGTGCGAAACAGATGGCTGCGTTAAGTCCAGTGTTTCATTGATGTCCGAACAATATACACAGTCCTTTTTCTTCTTTTTGAACTTTTGCAATATTGCTATCCTATTGGCATCGCTCAATGCCTTTGATATTTTTTCAAATTGCTTATTTTCCATAATACTATTTGCAAATATATATCAATATATCGAAATGTGTCGATGTATTTTTTGTGGCGGACAACATTTTTCCAAAAGGAAAATGTATCTTCATTGACAGAAGCAGTTTGGCAAAATGAAAAGTATTTTCCATATTCCTCCTAACAATTTAAAACTGACCACATGACGGCTACAGATATTATTTTTTACATATTGATGTTCTTTTGGTTGTTCAGCGAGATATACTATAAGACCGCACTGGCATCCAATAAAACCGACCAAAAAGGAAAAGACAAATCCACGCTGACTATACTGTGGATTACCATATTCTGCGCTATTTTCTTCTCGATCTTTGTAGCCAGAGGATTCTCGGCTTTCACCATAAGTGGAGGCCCCGTTATTCCATATATTGGATTGGTTCTGATAGCTTTTGGGTTGGTTGCGCGCGTAGTCATCATCAAGGCATTGGGACGTTTTTTTACCGTGGATGTAACGATAAGGGAAGGGCATCAACTGAAGAAAAACGGTTTTTACAAAATAATCAGGCATCCGTCCTATGCGATGTCGCTATTGACTTTTTTAGGTTTGGGGCTGTATCTGGACAATTGGATTTCGTTGATTATCGCATTTGTTCCACCGTTTTTGGCATTTTCGCTTAGGATAAAAGTGGAAGAAAAAGCACTGACGGAACAGTTCGGAGAAGAATATGTCCAATATAAAAAGACGACAAAAAAGTTGATTCCGTTCGTTTACTGAGTGTTTTCTTTTAAAAGATAATTATGAAGCTGTTTAAGGCTATTGAAATTTTAGAGATTGCTCCGCTTTGCTAGCAATGACGACTTTAAATCCTAATCTCTAACCTAAAAAAAGCCTAAATGGCTTCTATTTATAGCAGTTACCTAGTCATTTATATTCCATTCTCGAATCCCTCATCAATCAACAAATCTTTTCCATCGGCAGCAGAGGTCGCCAATTCGTCACATAAGTTGTTGTAGGGATTGTCCGCATGACCTTTCACCCAGTTGTATTGTATCTGAAATGGTTTTGCAGCTTTTGAGTAACGCAGCCATAGGTCTTTGTTTTTCTTGCCCCCAGCGAAATTGGATTTTATCCATTTGTCCAGCCATTTTTTGGTAATGCTGTCAACGAGGTATTTGCTGTCGGTGAATATGACTATTGGCAGGTCACTTCTTTTCAAAGATTCCAACGCGACTATAAGTGCCAATAGTTCCATTCGGTTGTTGGTCGTTCTGCGATAGCCCTGCGAAATTTCCTTTTTCTTGTTTCCCCAAAAAAGAACAATGCCGTAACCGCCGGGACCGGGGTTACCACGTGAACTTCCGTCTGTGTAAATTATTATCTGTGCGTTGGGGTCGAAAGGCAAGAGAAATTATGATTTATGAATGATGAATTATGATTTGGTTGCGAATTAGGATTGCTTCTCTTCACATGTAATGACGATTAATCATCATTGATATCTGTCAAACTAAACGGAACCCTTTCGATCTTGCCTTAGGCTAGAAAGAAATCTCCCCTCAATCCTCGTCGTCTTATTGCTCAGACAAACGTTTAAATGATGCCTCAATAGCAGTTTTCGTTTCTTCATCGGAATGGTCTTGCGGTACAAATTTTTCTCCGATAACGGTTTCGTATAGTTCGATGTAACGCTTGCTTATGCTGTCCACTTTTTCATCAGTCATTTCGGGAACGGTCTGGCCTTCTTTTCCCATGAAATTATTTTCAATCAACCATTCGCGGACAAATTCCTTGCTCAACTGTTTCTGGTGCTCGCCATTTGCCTGTCTTTCTTCAAAACCTTCTTTGTAAAAATAACGGGAAGAATCCGGCGTATGGATTTCGTCCATCAATATGACTTCGCCGTCCAATATGCCAAATTCGTACTTGGTGTCCACCAATATCAATCCTTGTTTGGATGCCAGTTCTTGCCCACGAGCAAACAATTTTTGCGTATAGTCTGCCACTTTCTCCCACTCTGATGCTGTCATCAATCCCTGTGCGATGATTTCGTCTTTGGAGATGTCCTCGTCATGTCCCGCCGCAGCCTTGGTCGAAGGCGTGATGATAGGGCTTGGGAAAAAATCGTTTTCCTTCAGTCCTTCTGGAAGGGTCACGCCGCAAAGCGTGCGTTTTCCCTCTTTGTAAGTACGCCAAGCATGTCCAGTGAGATTACCACGGATAACCATTTCTACTTTTAGCGGTTCGCATCTTTTTCCGACGGAAACATTCGGCGCAGGTGTATCCAATAGCCAATTTGGACAGATGTCTCTGGTTGCGTCCAGCATATATTTCGCTATCTGGTTGAGAACCTGTCCTTTATAAGGAATCGGACGAGGCAATATCACGTCAAATGCGGAAATGCGGTTGCTGGCAACCATGACCAACAAATCGTAGCCGATGGTATATACGTCACGAACTTTTCCTTGATAGAAAGCTGTCTGATTGGCAAATTGAAACTGTGGCATTGTTAAGTAAAAAGTCAAAGGTGAAAAACAAAAACTTGCTGTTGCAAGAGGACAAGCAAAGTAAGCAAATCAAGGAATGAAAACCAAAAGTTGCTACTAATAGTGGTAAGACATTTATAACTCATGTTTCATAATTCGCATCATTTCGCTTTTGTCTTTTTCTTTTTGAATTTACAAGAAATGCACATTTTTTCGTATTTATGCACACCAATACACATGCCAATCTCTTGTTTTTTTTGTAAAATGATGATAATCAACACTGTACATACTTTTCGATTGTTTATAGCTGTGGATAAATTCAATTGACAATAATTTGGTATAAAAGTGGGAAAAAGTGTTATTTTGTGGTAAGAAATGGCAAGAAAGTTGTTTCTTAACCATAATGATTGGATTTTTAGGTGAATACGAGGTGACATTGGACGCAAAAGGGCGTTTTCTCCTTCCGGCTGGATTCAAAAAACAGTTGGAAGAAGGTGACGTGAGCTTCGTAATCAACCGTGGTTTTGAAAAGTGCCTTAGCCTCTATCCGCATAAAAGCTGGCAGCCTATTTTTGAAAAAGTCAGCCGACTCAACGATTTTGACCCGAAAGTGCGCCAGTTCCGCCGCCAGTTTCTGGGTGGAGCGACCGTGACGGAAACGGATTCCGCCGGACGTATATTGGTGCCTCCTACACTCCGTGAATTTGCCGGGCTCACAAAAAATATCATCCTGTCTGCAGCTATCGACAAAATCGAAATCTGGGACGCAGATACCTATAAAAATCTTTACGACAATTTCTCTCCCGAAGTTTTCAGTGACTTGGCAAACCAGGTCATGTCGGGCGATACAAACGAGAAAGAGGGTGCGTAATGTCAGAAAAAGCGGTACAGCAACATGGAAACGATTACCACGTCCCGGTGCTCTTTGAAGAAACTTTGGAATTACTGAATATCAAGCCTGATGGTGTGTATGTTGACTGCACTTTTGGCGGTGGCGGACATAGCCGAGGCATATTGGACAAGTTGGGCTCTAAGGGCGTATTGATAGCCTTTGACCAGGACGAGGATGCCCGTAAAAATCTGCCTGACGACAAGCGTGTAATCTTCGTTCCGGAAAATTTTCGTCAT
>JAATFC010000360.1 GCA_015655435.1 Chitinophagales bacterium
AAAAAAACATTCACATAAGAAGTCGGTTGTCCGTTCTGCTCCTTTTGGCTATAGCCAACGATACAAAACGCACATCCGACAACTATAAATGCAATTTCTAGATACCGAAATTTCATATTCTTAAAGAGATGGATTCTGACCGTATTGCGCCCAAAGTTCATCCACTGTTTTTCCGGTTTCGTTTTTCCAGAAACCGTCTGTGTATGTATTGGTCCGCATAGCATTATCCAAATTTTTAACTATTCCTTTTTTCACTTTATTTTCCAACCATATAAAAAACCTCGCCGTTATGCGATAGGAATTGGTATAACTCTGTGAACTTTTGTATTCCGGTAATGTCCATTTTGCTGCAACATTATTAACGCCTAAAGTTGCACGCACATAATCCGCAATACCTTCCGTAACCCATATTGGTTCATACCTTGGATATTCCTGCACCACGTGCATCGTCTCATGTGTTACGACATCAATATCTTCAGGATTTTTCTTCATCCACTTTGGATTAACGCGCATCAATCCGCCACCCGTTGCAGCAACCCCTTCGTATGCCGTATCAATAAAGATAGTGACTTTTTCGCGGGATTTCGGATTATATATTTTGCATTGTTCGGGGTAAACCTTGTAGAATGTTTCAATCATTCGCTCTTTTTCCTTCGAGTCAAAAGTGGAGTCATTACTCACAAACACAAGTTTTATACCATCCCGAACTGTACTGTCTACGGAATACATATTTTTCAAATCGAACTCGCGTCGTCCTCTTCGGCGTTGCGCATCCAATACATTCGTAGCCACGGTAAGCACAACGGCTCCCAAGATTATTTTCTTTAGCATATTTTACGATTCTTTTTGTTTTTATATTATTAAATACTATTATCCTTTATAACCCCATGCCAGCGGGCAATCGGCCTGATCGCTAGCCCATTTTTTGTTGGGTTTATTTCCCATTTTAAATTCCAGAGATCCGCCACGCTCAAGATCAGCCTGCATCAAGTAAGATTTATTGTAGCTTTTACCATTCAACTTTACGCTTTGGATATAACAGTTGTCCTTTCCGGAATTTTGTGTAGTAATAGTGAATATATTTCCGTTAGGCATTTTCAATTCTGCCTTCGGCAAAATCGGAGAACCTATCGCATAAATACCGTTCGCAGGATTGACAGGATAAAACCCCATCGCACTAAAAATATACCAGGACGACATCTGGCCACAATCGTCATTTCCCGTATATCCAGACGAATTGTCGTTATACTGTTCGTTCAGCACTTTAGACACATAGTATTGGGTTTTCCAAGGTTTTCCTATATAGTCATACAGATAAGTAGCGTGATGACTTGGTTCATTACCGTGCGCATATTGTCCAATAAAACCTGATGCGTTACCATTCTTTTCTCCGGAGGTATCAACTAAGGTAAAAAAAGTATCGAGTTTCTTTTCAAATGCGTCTTTGCCCCCCGTCAACTGTACCAGTCCGTCCACATCCTGTGGCACGTACCAGAAATATTGCCATGCATTTCCCTCTGTATATGGGTTTCCCCCATTTCCACCATAATTGAGAGGATTGAAAGGTTCTAACCAATTTCCGTCACTTTTCTTTCCCTGAAAAAATCCACTTTTTGCATTGTAAAGGTTTTTATAGTAGGATGAGCGATTTAGGAAAAAAGTATAGTCATCCTGTTTACCCAAAAATTTGGCAAATTGCGCGACACACCAGTCATCATAAGCCATTTCCAAAGTAATGGAAACCGATTGCGATTGCAGGTCTTCCGGCATATAGTGATACCGGTTCCATACAGAGAAAGGAGAATTCTGATGGTCGGTAGTGGAAGATTTTTTAACGACGGCATAAGCCTCCTCCAAGTCAAATCCTTTCAAGCCCTTCAACGCTGCATCTACAATCACCGGAATAGCATGATTGCCAATCATACAATAGTTTTCCTCACCCCATAATTGCCATATTGGAAGATATCCATAAGACTTGGTATGAGCAATCATGCTATTGACAAAATCACTTGTTTTCTCCGGTTGGATAAGCGTGTACAACGGATGTGCAGCACGATAAGTATCCCAAAGAGAAAAAGTAGAATAATATTTGCCTGTTTCAGATTTTTGTGTTGTATAGTCTGATGCCATGTACTCTCCATTGACGTCTGCTATATTGTTGGGTTGCGTGAATGCGTGATACAGTCCCGTATAGAAAATTTTCTTTTGTTGCAATGAACCTTCAATCTTAATTTTTTCTAGTTCAGTTTCCCATTTCTGGTCGGCAGATTTTCTAGTCTGGTCAAAATCCCATCCAGACATTTCCG
>JAATFC010000376.1 GCA_015655435.1 Chitinophagales bacterium
ACGGATGGGGCCGGCGGGTCGGCAAACTCTCGAAAGGAGCAACAGACATGAGCTTCAATATCGCGCTTTCCGGCATCAACGCGATCAACCAGCAACTGGATTCGATCAGCAACAACATCGCGAATACCGCCACCTATGGCTACAAGGCGGGCCGCGCCAATTTCGCCACGGTCTACATGGGAACGCAGCCGGGCGGCGTGCAGGTCGGGTCGACGTCGCAGTCGATGGATCTCGGCGGCAGCATGCTCTCGACCGGGCGTGGCATGGACGCCGCGATTCAGGGCCGGGGTTTCTTCGTGAGTCGCGACACCGACGGCACCACCCTGTTTTCGCGGGTCGGCATTTTCGATGCCGACAATCTTTTGTTCTTCCGATTTGTTTTCCTGTTCCATACTAGCATCTCCTTTCGATTCTTCCTGCGACGTATTGGATTCCGTCTGGGAAGAACACCTTGAATTGGGGTCGTTTTTACTTTTGTTCCAGTTTTTGAAGAGCGAAAGCATATTCTTTTATTTGTTTTATCATCGACGCCAAACCGTTGGAACGAGTCGGCGAAAGATGACTGTGTAAACCTATTTTGTCTATAAAATACAAATCCGTATTGAGGATTTCATCTGGTGTGTGACCAGAATAAACCTTGATAATCATGCTAATCAGCCCTTTCGTAATGATTGCGTCACTATCTGCCGTAAAATAAATATTGCCGTCTTTGTAATCTGCATATACCCACACCTGTGATTGGCAGCCTTTTATTTTATATTGATCGGTTTTATATTGGTCGTCGATAAGCGGTAATTCCTTTCCCAGTTGGATTATCATTTCGTATTTGTCCATCCAGTCCGTCAGAAATTCAAAATCCTCGATAATCTCCTGTTGTTGCTCCTCTATTGTCATATTATGCAAAATTAGTAAAAAGGAAATTGGGGCGGGTCAGTTTTCTTTTTTTCTGCAAAGTATAGGCAGTTTGAATAGGGATTATGGACAAATGACAACCAACCAGATTACAAACCTGTGCAAATATTTAAAAATCAATTAATTGTTTCCCATACCAAACCAGGCCACATTAAAATATTTTTAACAATTTTTCGTTTTAGCGTATAAATTGTGTAGCCTCGACAAAAGGTAGTTGATGAAAATTGCCTAAACCTTCATGTTGAGATTGTTTGACAGGCTTATCTTCGTTATTATATTTTAACACCTTTATAAGGATTCATTATGCATTTGAAACGAGTATTGTTAATGCTGCTGCTCTTTAGTTTACATTTTGTGTCTAAAGCCCAGACGGATTACATACCTATCGGCGACCCACAGGAATCTTTCCTAAACCGTCTCGACATCAAGTTCAGAAACAACGCCCAACTGCGTTTTTCAACTGTTAAGCCTTATGACAGCAAACGTGTAACCGAACAGCTTCTCGTCATTGATTCGCTGGACAAAGCCGGGGAATTGGATGATGTACTGACGGATATTGACCGAAAGGATCTGCATTTTTATTTACAGGTAAATAAGCAATGGATTCCAAACAACAAGGTCGAAAATGCAGAAGACAATTTGTTTTTCAAATCTCCACTCCCAACCCATCTGTATGAAGGATATTCATCCAAAGGGAGTTTTGTATTAGATCCGATGATAACGGCTCGGTTTGGAAAAAACGATTCCATCAGCATATACCAAGGTTCTGTTGGATTGACTATGCATGGTGACATTGCCAATAAAGTCGGTTTTTATGGATCGTATACTTACAACACCGAACGAGATCCTCTGTATGTGCAGCAATATATAGATGCGAGAAAAGCAGTTCCAGGAATTGCGGCGTTTAGTACCGGCAAAGACGGGAAAATAAACTACAGCGATTTCCGCTTAGGCGTTACGACACATGCAGGTAAGCATCTGGATTTTCAATTGGCTTATGATCAGTTTTATATTGGAGAAGGTTTCCGCTCTTTGTATTTGAGCAATTTCGGTTCTCCATTTTTGTTTTTCAAAACGCATGTGCAGATTGGACGCGTAAGCTACACCACAGCTTTTGCAAGGACTTTTGCTCCTTACGAAATAATTGACAATGGCCTAAAAGATCAAAACCGACCTTCCAACTATATGGTTTTCCATTATGTGAGTTGGCAAACAACCAAATGGTTGAAATTTGGTTTTTACGAAAATAACATGTTCAACAATGAAAAAAATGGAGGCATCCAATTGGCGATGCTGAACCCATTTGTTTTCAATAGACCCATGTCGCAAAACGTTGGAAATAGTGGAAAATCCAGTATAGGACTGGATTTCAAAGCCAATATAGCCAAAAGAGTAGAACTTTATGGGACTTTGTTCATTAATGAATTTGTGGCAAAAGAAGTATTTAACTATGGAGAGGGAAGCTGGAGAAATAAACATGCACTGCAATTGGGTACGAAATATGTAGATGCCTTTTCCATCAAAAACCTTGACCTACAAGGAGAATATAATTGGGTAAGACCTTTCACTTACACAGACAAATGGAATGTTAACAATTTTGTGCATTATAACCAACCGTTGGCGCATCCGTTGGGTGCTAATTTCCATGAATTGATTGGTATATTGAACTATCGTCCAATACCTAGACTGTATATCTCCGGAAAAATCATTGGATACAAAAAAGGACTTGATACTTTGTCTGAATTTGCGGTTTCACAACAACCTCTTAATGGCGGTGACCTATTCCGTCCGTACACAGATCAACATGCAGGAGGAGAAAACATTAAAGTGGCGGATGGCATACCTCTAAACTCATTTTACGGTAGTCTAAATGTTGCGTACCAACTTTTTCCCAACTTTTTCATTGACGGAAATTTTTCCATTCGTAATGCGGATATCGAAGGTTTACCCAAAAATCATACTAAGTTCTTCTCTTTTGGTATCAGATGGAATATGGCGCGACGTGCATTTGACTTCTAGTTTTTCATAGTTGAAAATTTTAAATTATAGTTTCATGATCTTTAATAGATTTCAATATAAAAATATTTTTTCCAAAATAGTAATAGTTTGCTGCATGGCTATCGGATTATTTTCTTCTATTCAAAAAGCAGCAGCACAGACAGACTATATTCCTTTTGGAGACAAGCAATACCAACTATTGGACCGTCTTAAGATAAAACTGAAAGACTATCCTGGCTTGAACTTCACTACCGTCAAGATGGTAAGTCGGGAAGATTTTACTGCTGCAATAGAAAAGATTGCTGCGTTAGACCAATCGGGAGAAATCAGTAATCTTCTGACCAATATTGACCGTGAAGATATTCGTAGTGCCTTGATGAACAATGCGGACTATACAACTAACTATCAGGACTCTTTCCGACTTAATAAACCTATATTAGGTTTCATCTTCCAAACTCCTGCACATCTATACCAAAGCATTGGAAAAGATTTCTCGTTTGTGGCGGACGCAGTTGCAAATTTTCAGTTGGGTAAATCCAACGACGATCAAAAACTATTTCAGAACACAAGGGCGATAAGGTTTAGGGGAAAGATTGAGGACAGAATTGGTTTTTATGCTTTGATTTCCGAAAACCAGGAGCGCGATCCTCTTTATGTACAAAATGCCGTCAACCCTTACCCCGGACTAGGTAATACTGGGTTACCAGGACAGGCCTTTTTTAAAAATTTCGAGAACCATCCAGGTGCATTTGATTATTTTGGCATACGAGGAGGGATTACTTTTAACGCAGGAGATAAATTTGACTTTGCATTAGCTTACGATCAATTTAAAATAGGAGATGGTTTCCGCAGTTTGTTTATAAGTGATTATGGCGCTCCTTTTTATTTTTTGAAGGCAAATTACCACATTAATAATCAATTTGATTTAACTTCTGTAGTCGCACAGACTATAGCTCCGTTTACAGATGCCGCATATTTTGGCAGGGACAGTACACGTCCAAGAAATTACATGATGTTTCATCATCTGGACTGGCAGGCGACTTCATTTTTGAAAGTTGGTTTGTTTGAAAACACGATTTTCAATGGTTCTGCTGGCGATGGAAAACCTCTCGGAATTCATAATACAGATCCAACTCTAGGACCCGTTTCCACTCCCGAAAAAGGAAAAACTACCAGAAGCCGTGTCGGTATTGACTTTAGAGCAGTTCCGGTTAGGAACATCGAACTATACGGACAATGGCTGATTGACGGTGTTACGGACTGGGGTGCTAGTTTCAAAAATAGAAATGCTTGGCAATTGGGCGCAAAATATATTGACGCATTTGGTATTGACAACCTCAATCTACAAGCAGAAACCAATATAGTTCGTCCTTATGCCTACTCTTCAGACTATGTAGAAAATAATTATACGAACTACAATATGCCATTGGCTCATCCTTTGGGTTCAAACTTCAAGGAAGTAATCGGGCTATTGTCTTACCGACCGTTGAACAAGCTATACATCAACTTAAAAACCATTTTCTACAAAAAAGGTTTGGATGAAAATGGCTTGAACTATGGTGGCGATTTGTTGCGGCCGTTTACTTACAACAAACCAACAGATCCATTCAAAATTGGAGCAGGCAATGCCAATACAGTTTCCATTTACAGTGCAACGGCATCCTATGAATTGATTCAAAATCTTTTCATCGACGGAAACTATACTTACAGAAAAAGTAAAACAAGTATTGCTGGTCCAAACGATGTCAAGTTCTTTACTTTTGGATTGAGGTGGAATATGCCGCATAAGGACTACGATTTCTAAATTAGATTTTGAATAAAAGCGTTTATAAATAGTCTTCTTCAAAATAGTTATTGCTATTTTTGGGCTATTATGAAACGCTTTTATTTTTTTATTCTTGGTAGTCTATTTTCCCTACAACCTTTCGCCCAAGTTGCTAACAATACGGATTATTATCGCAATCCACTGGGATTTCCTATACAGTTGGCGGCGGATTTTGGTGAGTTACGAACCAACCATTATCACATGGGGTTGGACATTCGTACACAACAAGTTGAAAATAAACCTGTGTATGCTGCTGCGGACGGTTATGTAAGCCGCGTTTATATTTCGCCTGGAGGTTATGGCAACATGATGATGGTGGCGCACGCAAACGGGACCAATACGTTGTATGCGCATCTCAATAAATACTACGAACAGCTTACCCAATACATAAAAGAGCAACAATACAAATCCCAAAGTTGGGAACAGGACTTGACAATTCCGGCAGGGATGTTTCCGGTTACGAAAGGGCAGCAGATTGCGTTGAGTGGCAATACGGGTGGTTCGGAAGGACCGCATTTACATTTCGAAATTCGTGATTCCAAAACGGGCAATCATTACAACCCACAGTTGATGGGCGTCCATCTCCCTGATAACATTCCACCAATATCGACCGGATTTTTCTGGTACGACCGACGTTTTAGCACTTATCAAACTGGAGCAAATGTCATTACGCTGAAGAAAACGAGTACTGATTACGCGACAAATCTTGTTAGAGTCTCTACACCAATGGTTGGTTTGGGTATTGTTGCAAAAGACAAGACCAGCAACTCTCCTTTTTATTTTGGTATTTATAGTGCACAGGTTTTTCTGGATGGAAAACAGATATTTCAATTCCGGCTCAACAATTTTGACAATGCACAATCGCGTTATGTCAATGCAGGAACGGACTATAAAAGAATCGCTCAAGGCGGTAGCAAAATCCAATACCTATTTGTATTGCCGGGCAACAAGTTGAAAATTTTTGACGGAACTGTTGGCGACGGCTCTATCAATCTAACGGATACATTGGTGCATGAAGTATTGGTAAAATTTGCGGATGCGGAAGGTAACGTGTCAAATATAAAAAGCCAGATACAGTTCGCTCCGGATTCCGAAAAAGAGCCCAATCTTCCAACGAGCAATTTCCAAGCCGACCCCAATAGACCCGGGCATCTGCAAATAGCAAATGCTAGTTTTATCTATACGGAAAACACATTTTACGATATCGTTCCATTCAATATGACGGAGTCTCCGGCAACTTCTAGTTTACAAAAATCTCCGACAATCAATCTGGGTAACTCTTATATTCCCGTTCATGATTTTTACACGGTTGGGGTTAACTATAACGGTGAGTCTTCGCTGAAAGACCGCGTTGTTTTACAATTAAAAAGTGGTCGAAATACGTCCATCACAAAGGGAACGTGGAGTGGTACTCGACTTGTTGGCAAGTTCAACAGATTGGGAAATGTAGCAATTGTATTAGACACTATTGTTCCCAATATCATTCCTGTAAATGTAAAAGACAATATGACCTTAGCCGAAACCGGTCGATTGGTCGTTCGCGCAAGCGATAATCTTGGAGATATTCGCACTTTTAAAGGAACTGTGGACGGTAACTGGTTGTTGTTTTCAAGAAGAGGTAATACCTTCACTTACGAAAACGACGAACATTTTCCCGAAGGAGAACATGTTGTTGAATTTACGGTTGTAGACATTGCAGGAAATCAGACCGTTAAACAATTTAAAATAGTGAAAAAATGATAGGAGTAGGTGAAAAAGCGCCAAATTTTAAAGGCGTTAACCAAAATGGAAATAAGATTTCTTTAAGTGATTATAAAGGTAAAAAAGTAGTGTTGTATTTTTATCCAAAAGACAATACGCCTGGCTGTACGGCTCAGGCTTGCAACCTGCGTGACAACTATGAATTGCTTTTACAAAAAGGCTTTCAAGTAATAGGCATAAGCATCGATAGCGTTGACAGTCATAAGAAATTTGAAAAAAAGTTCGACTTACCATTTCCTTTGGTTGCGGATTCGGAAAAAACTATTGTCAACCAATATGGCGTTTGGGGCGAAAAAAAATTCATGGGCAGAACCTTTGACGGAACGCACCGCACAACTTTCCTGATTGACGAAAAAGGAATCGTCCAATATGTCATTACAAAACCAAATACGAAAGAACAAACCGAACAAATATTGGAATTATGGAAATAGTTAAAAACTCTAAAAGGATTTTGCTGGTATTGGGCTTTGCCTTACTTTCATCGTCGCCAATATTCAGTCAAAAGACTAAAAACCTAAAAAATAAAAATATGTCAGGAATTAAGTTGAAAGGAAATCCTATCCACACCGTTGGAACTTTGCCGGCAGTTGGGACTGTTGCACCTGATTTCACGTCTACTGCAGTTGATTTGAGCGACAAACATTTGTCCGAGTTCAAAGGAAAAAAAGTCATTTTGAATATTTTCCCAAGTGTAAATACAGGTGTTTGTGCAAAATCTGTCCGTGAGTTTAACAAGGATGCCGCTGGTCTAACTAATACGGTTGTATTGTGCATTTCCAAGGATTTGCCATTTGCCCAAGCTCAATTTTGCGGAGCGGAAGGGATTGACAATGTGGTGATGCTTTCCGATTTCCGTTCTGATTTTGGTAAAAAATATGGTGTTGAAATTGCTGACAGTCCTATGAAAGGCTTATTGAGTCGTGCTGTCGTCGTATTGGATGCCGATGGCAAGATTGTTTACGAAGAGCAAGTTCCAGAAATTACGCAAGACCCCAATTTTGAAGCAGCTTTGGCGGCAGCAAAATAGTTTCGGATAAAAAATAAACTCCCCGCAAGATATCAATATGGTATTTTGCGGGGAGTTTTATTATGCTAAAAAGGAATTTTGCCGGACACGACTTTCTTTTCCTTTTCGTCAGCATCCGAAAGCTCTACATCCTTGAACTCGATGACGGTTTTACCGTTTTCTTTTATGATTTTTACCGTTCCGGGTTTGTCGTCTTTGCTTTGGTATTTTAGGTCAAAATCAAGTTTCACTTCATTGGCAGCACTTGCATGCATGATACTTCCCTTTACGATTGTAAGTGTTTGTTCAGTGCGGGCAGATGCTTCGTCTTTGAAGGTTATCTGCATCAACGTTGTTTTCCCTTCGTCCGACTGACACACTACTGAATATTCTTTCGTTGCGGGAAAAACCTGTGTACTTACCGCACCCGAATAGCTTTTACCTCCTTCGCTGAACGTTCCGGTAAGGTTTGTAGACTTGTCGCTTTCCATTGCTTCTTTTGCAATTTGGTTGGTGTTGTCGTCATGCGAACTAGACGTCTCACAGGACATTAAAAACATAGCTGCACCGACTATTATAAACACTCTTTTAATCATGGTCTTAGATTTAAAATATTATTGGTTTTCTGTTTTGAATCCGGCTTTGTTGATTACCTTCAATATGTTTTTGTAAGTAGCTTCTTCTTTGTCGTATTCTATCAGCAACTTACCTGTTCGTATGTCAATATTGATACTATAAACACCGTCTATTTCCTTTAGTTTATTCTCCGTCTTTTCCTTGCCTGCAATTGATTTTATATTGGTTTGTATAGTACATTGATTGTCGTTGGTCGTTGCCGTTGTTATTGATTCTGCTTGAGTTTGAGATGTATTATTTGTTGCGGTTGTCGTATTGGATGCATCGTTATGGTTGCTGTTTTCTACTTCGGGATTTTGTTCTTGAATTTTCTTCTTTTTGTTTTTTCCGCTTCCTATTTTCAAACTGTCCGTTTTGCTCAATATATTGTCGGCTGTATTGTTGATACGTTGGTCAGCTTTGTCTTTTGCTTTCTGCGATAGCTCTTCTTTTTTACTTTTGAACCAATCGCCAAATTGTGCATATAGATTGCCATGAGCCAATAGACAGCCCAATAACAGTAGCAAAGATATCTTTTTCATAATGAGTTTTTTAGGAAATAGATTTTTGAAAAAATTATTTGACCAAAGGATAAGTCTTTGACGGTCCTGTCCAATTAAAAATCGGAATCGTAAATCTCTTGCACAGATCATCGTAGAAAGGTATCGGAATACAAATCCCTGCCTCGAAATAAATCTGTCCCGACAACGCATTGACTTTCAAATCAGCTTGTATGTCTGCATTTTGATTTGCCACATTCAATGCAATAGGCATATCCGCATTGATTACATTGACATTGGCGACAACTTTTGCGTAGGCAATACTTGCATCTACACCACCTTGCCCAGACACGGTAAGATCTAAGTGTGGTGTGAATTGAGTACTAATTCCAATCTTGCCATCTACTAACGTGTCTATAGTTGCTGTTCTATTCATCGATGCTGTTCCGATCAGGTCGACTTGGATAAAACAAGGAACCGGACCAATAAAGAATCGCTGTCTTGGCAACAATGCAATTGGAGTCAAGGAATAGGGTTGGTTGGTTGGTGAAGACTTGCCATAATTGCGGTCAAACAATGTATAGTCAAACTTAAAATTGCCGTAACCGTTCAGGTCTTCCTGTTTGCTGCGGGTAGGTATTCGGATATATACAGCCGATGGATAAGTCTGTGCATATTGGGCATTCACGTCAGCAGAAATGAACGGAGTCTTGCTTACTTTGGGTTGGTCGATGTCCAGCAAGTGTGCAAAATTGTAGTATTGCGCACCGATTTCTACATGGGCAGATAAAGATGCGGACTCCTGTACCGGTTCCCATGCATTAGGTATTAAACTATATTGGGCTTTGATGTTTTCGCCTTTGTAGTAGATACCGAACAAACCTGTAGGGTCTGTATATGCATCTTCAAAACTACCGCTGACGGATTTGTTAACTGCCAATCTTATAGGCGGATCTTGTACATTACCGACGGTTGCAGTATTGTAGGAGCTATAGTACAGCAATTCGTTGTTGGCATTGTAAAATTTTACATAGGCGTAATAGTTTTGAGGAGTGGAAGATTTTTTAGCCATAGGCATTTTCTTTCCCAAATCCTGCAATGTCAGCGAAAAATAATAAAGGTTGTAAAAGGAAGGTGGCGTCTCTCCCGAAAAGGTTATACCGGATGGATTACCACGAGTCAGGGACGGCTGTTTAAAGTTGAAAGAGGTACTTGCGACAACTGCATCATTGTCATTAGGTTTTCTGTTTGGATTGGTGGATATTTCCAGTACGCAGTTGCTAATATTGAGACTGCTGAGTTTGCCACCGTCCAACGCTATTGTCAAATCCAACGGACAGGAAGTCGGATTCTTGACATTGTCAACGTGCGTGGACATGCTTAACGAACCGGGAAATTCGTTGGAACGGTTCAACGCACCGAAATATACAAAAACGTCTCCCGGAATATATTTGGAAAGATCCAAGGAGGTTGTTGGTAGTTTTAATCTTTTAGCACGGTCAACAGTGTAAGGAATTTTGGGATTGTACGAAAAAGTTGGTCGAATTTTAGAAACCGCTTTGGGGATTTTTACCACCTTCGGCATTTTGCTAAAATCGTAACTTACGTTTGCGAACGTATTTCTGTTACGCAAAGAATGCCCGCGCTTATTCAGCTCCTGCTCCATCTCGTTGACCTGTTTCAATATTTCAGCCCCTGAAGCTCTTTTTTGCGTACCGTCAGGAGCGTTCCATGTATATATTTTTTCAGGTGTGTAACCTTTTTGCGTTAATTCAGATGTAAATACAAATGGTACAAAATTGATGGCTGTAAGTTTGTAATTCTTGTTGGCATCCAAAAGATTTTTCCCTTGGAGGCTCGGGATTCGCTTTATGATTTGGGTATTGGCTCCAATAGAAAAGACCAATAGCGCGCATAAAATAAATAGCTTTCTCATTTTACATGGTTTTTGAAAGAACAGAGTGGTGAATGTTGGTATCTTATGTGTACCAATTCTTGTATAAAGTTGCTTAACTATATGGGAATGCGGACCAAGAAACCATTGAACAGCTATCAAAAACCGCTGAACGGAAACTACTATCAAAAAGAAACTACAACGATTGTCGTGTCCGCATCGGGATTTTCAAAACGAACAGAAGCATTTATTTTTTTGCTTAGTTCGTCCACTAATCGCAGACCTAGTCCTGACAGGTATTGGCGAGCATCCTGTGTATTGATTTGTGATTCATAGTCTTGTTGCGAAAAACATCCTCCCCTGTTCTGAATCCGAAGTTGGTTGTTCTCAAAGGAAATATTGATTGTGCCGTTCTGAGGTGAGGATTTAATGGCATTTTGCAAAAGATTGCGCAATATAGTTTGCAGAAAATCAGGGTCTGTGTTGACGGTTGTATTGGATGATAGTGTATTTTGGGTAGAAATGTTTTTTGTTTGGATATTGAGTTGTAGCAGTTGAAGACTTTCGTCCACGAGCTCATTAATATGTGTCGGACGTATATTGGACGTAAATTGATTCATTTGTGTTTTGCTCCAAATGAGTAGGTCTTCCATGGTCTCCAATAGCGAACTTGTTGCGTTTTGTATTTTTCCTTTTTGTTCCTCGGAAACTGTGTCCTTGTGGGATTGCAGCATGTGCAGGTATTGGTACACTTGGCTTATCGGTGACCGCAAGTCATGGCTGAGGATGCCAAATAGTCTAGCTTTTGTCTGATTGGCTTCTTCTAGTTCTCTGTTGAGTTTGGATAGCTTGTCGGCGGTTCTTTTTTTGTTTCGGTAAAAAGCAACCAGTAGCACAACTATAATTGCCGAGAGTACAAGCCCTGCCGTCAACCATATACGCTGCCTATGCGCAAAAAAGAGTGCAGTTTTTTGTGTATTGATTTGTTGCTGCTTCTCCTTGTTTTGGAACTGTTCTCCTGCTTTTGCAAAAAGAGCAGTCGTTTTTTTGTCGTTGTAAGCATCTTTGGTTCGGTCGAGACTATCGCCAATCGTATAGGCTTTCTGCCATTGACCCAATATGGCATAGCTATTGGACAAAAGCTTCAGCGACCGTAGATACATGTCTGTATAGTTCAGTTCCAACCCGGCTTTTGCACCTTTGTCAAGATGCTCAATGGCTTTGTCATATTCTTTGTTTGTGAAAAAAGCCAAACCTCGCGTATAGTCCAACTGTGCAGCATAATAACTATAACCCCATTCTTTAAAAACCTTTGCTGCATCCTCAGCATATTGGACTGCTATTTTGCCGTTTTTTTGTTTGGAATAGGCTTGCGATATTGCCATGTTTAAATCCAAACGGTAATTCCAGATTTCGGAATTTTTTGATTGGGAACACAGAATGGCGAGACTGTCGGCATACAAAATAGCTTCGTCCTGCATCAATGCCTGATTTCTATTTTTACCGTAATAGAAATAGTAGGTGCTCAACAATACCATGTTGTCTTCCGTAAAGTTACGTAGCTCTTTGATGTAGAACAATTGTTTTTCGGTCTGTTGCATATCTCCGAAAATTCTACAGATAACAGCCAGCGTGCCTCCTATGTCGGCAGAGGAAATGGTTTTGTCAACTATTATTTTTTTTTGGAGTGTGTAGGCTTCCAATATATCTTGTATGCCTGCGCCATCGTTCCCGTTCCATTTCTTTATCCTGGAAAGCGTAATCAATGCCAACGATTTGAAATAATCATTGTGTGTAGTATCGTTGATATGGGAAATGAAATTGAAGATTTCTTTTTTCTGTGCAATTTCCTTTTCCGTATGCGTATTGGACATAAAATATATAGCGCTCTGGATCTTTATTTGCAGTGCAATATTGGAAGCTTTTTGGGCATTGTCAAGTGCGATATCGTACACGGCGATACACGCGCTATCTGTTGCTGTTGTGGACTCCGTAAGTATTCCTTTGTTATAAAAAAGTTCAGCTAGATTATTATAGTCTTTAGGGTTAGTGGATGCGATTGTTTGATTGATTAAAATAAGCGCCTCCTCGTTTTTGTCTTTTTGGATAAGTTCTTCTATTTGTTTTATCTTTTTTCCCAATACGGATGCAGATAAGTATTGCTGTGCATACATATCGACACTGCATGCCAACAATAAACACATCAATATAAGCTATCGTTTCATAGTTTTAGTTTTGCGATTTCCGCACGATAGGTTTTTCCGATTGGCAAAGAAAAATCACTGCATTTTACTTCCTTGCTATGCAAAGCCGTAATGCGGCTAATCGGAACGGCATAGCTGCGATGTATACGGATACATTCTCCGGTTGGTAACGTTGTCAAGAAACCACTTAGCGGCATGTTTATCATATAGCTGCGGTTTGCCAGTACGATTCTCGTATAGTCCTGCATTGCCTCTATGTACACGATGTCCCTGAGCGGTAGTTTTATCTTGTTGTAGCCTTCTTTTATCTGGATATATTGACCTTCCAAAAACGTTTCGTAGGCATTTGCTTTTTGAAGTAAGGATTGATAGGTTTCTATTTTCTTGACGGCTTCCCCAATACGTTCTTCTGTTGCAGGTTTCAGTATGTAGTCCAATGCAGAAAGTTGAAAACCATCCAACGCATATTCCGGATGGCTGGTTACAAAAACAATGATGGGTTTGTATTGACTAATGGACTGCGCAATATCCAGACCTGTGGTATTGGGCAGCTCGATATC
>JAATFC010000308.1 GCA_015655435.1 Chitinophagales bacterium
AGCTATGGCGACGCTCAAATGGTTGCTTCCGTTAACCGGGTTAATTGAAATCATTGGCGGACTATTGTTTATCTTTCCCAAAACGAGAGCTTTAGGTGCTATTGTCATATTGCCTATCATGGTAGGGATAGTTGTTCACAACGCTGTTTTCATGCCTTCAGGTTTGGCTATTGCTGGTGTTTTGTTTGCCATCAACTTATGGATGATTGCAGACAATTGGCATAAGTACAAGTCCTTGATTAGCTGATTTTAAAATATGCAGTATAATACAAAGAGCCTCGCAGGAATCCTGCGAGGCTCTTTGTATTATGATTAGTTCAGAACTATTTGCTGAACAAAGGAGTCAAACCTTTTGCTAAGGCAACCATTTTCTTGATGCCTTCATCTGGCAAGTTACCTTTCTTGAATTCGTTCAATACATCAGGCAATTTGCTTTCCATTTCCAATAAGAACTGTTTTTCAAATTCTTGAACACGTTTTACGGCAACTTCTCTCAACAAGCCTTTTGTCCCCAAATAAACCATTGCAACTTGTTTTTCAACAGTATATGGAGAGAACTGAGGTTGTTTCAATATTTCCACGTTACGTGCACCTTTGTCGATAACGTTCTTTGTAGCTGCATCCAAGTCTCCACCGAATTTGGAGAATGCTTCCAACTCACGGTACATCGCTTGGTCAAGCTTCAATGTACCAGATACTTTTTTCATGGATTTAATCTGCGCACTACCACCTACACGGCTCACGGAGATACCTACGTTAATAGCCGGACGAATACCAGAGTTGAACAGGTTACCTTCCAAGAATACCTGACCATCCGTGATGGAGATAACATTGGTTGGGATATAGGCAGATACGTCACCTGCTTGCGTTTCTATGATTGGCAATGCCGTCAAGCTACCGCCACCTTTTACCAAAGGTCTGATAGACTCAGGCAAGTCATTCATTGTTTTTGCAATTTCGTCATTGTTGATGACTTTAGCGGCACGTTCCAATAAACGACTATGCAGATAGAATACGTCTCCAGGATATGCTTCACGTCCAGGAGGACGGCGCAACAACAAGGAAACCTCTCGGTAGGCAACTGCTTGTTTGGACAAATCATCGTAAACAATCAACGCTGGCAAACCGCGATCACGGAAAAACTCTCCAATAGCAGCACCGGCAAATGGAGCGTAGAACTGTAAAGGAGCTGGGTCAGATGCAGAAGCACAAACGATAACCGTATATGCCATCGCACCGTTTTCTTCCAATGTTTTCATCACGCCCGCAACAGTAGAAGCTTTCTGTCCAATCGCTACATATATACAATATACAGGTTTGCCTGCATCGTAAAATTCTTTTTGGTTGATGATGGTATCGATACAGATAGCAGTTTTACCTACCTGACGGTCACCGATAATCAACTCACGTTGTCCTCGACCAATAGGAATCATCGCGTCAATCGCTTTGATACCTGTTTGCAATGGTTCTTTTACCGGTTCGCGGAAGATAACCCCAGGCGCTTTTCTTTCGATTGGCATTTCGTAAAGGTCGCCTTTGATAGGGCCTTTACCGTCGATTGGTTCACCCAACGTGTTTACAACACGTCCAAGCATACCTTCTCCGACTTTCAAAGACGCAACCAAACCTGTACGACGTACTTTGTCGCCTTCTTTGATGTCTTTACCCTCACCCATCAATACCACACCGACGTTTTCCGCTTCGAGGTTCAAGGCAATAGCTTTTACACCATTTTCAAATTCAACCAGTTCACCAGAAGAAACGCTGTTCAGTCCATACACACGGGCGATACCATCACCGATTTGTAGGACGGTTCCCACTTCTTCCAGCTCAGCGGCTGTATCGAAACCGCTCAACTGCTGTCTCAATATTGCGGAAATTTCATCAGGCTTAATCTCTGCCATACATTATAGATTTTGAATCTCTTTTCGAGAAATTATGGTTTTAGTATATATTATTTAAAAATGAAAGCCACAATTACACTACTGAAACATAGGATTTGTCAGCAAATTGTAGTTTCAAATCATTCAATTTTCGGGAAATACTTGCGTCAATCAACTTGTTGTCAAACTCCAATATAAACCCGCCAATAATGTCCGGATTGATTTTGCTTTCGAGCTTTACTTTGTCAAATTGAGCAGAGCCTTTCAGTCTGTCAACAATCATTTTTTGCGTATTGTCGTCTATTGCAACAGCCGTCGTCAACAATACTTCATGTATGCCGTTGAGCGCATCATATTGCTCAATGAAAGCCTGCGCCATCTGAGCTAGATATTGTGCTCTGTTTTTCTGAATAACCAACGTCAAAAAAGCCCAAGTCGGAGCAGACACTTTGTCTTTCAACACAGCGGCAACGACAGACACTTTTTTGTCATCCTTGATAATAGGGCTGGCAAGTAAACGTGCAAATTCGGGACTTACATTGCATGCTGCCTTGACATATTGCATGTCTTGGGAAACGGCATCCAATTGATTTGCATTTTTAGCAAAGTCCAACAAACTTTTGGCATAAACTCCAGCTAAACGAGGATTGCGCATTCTACAAAATCTGTTTTAAAACTATTATTAGAAGGATATATTAATTCAATTTGATATCGGAAGTCAACTGCGAAATATAGTTTTCCTGTTGAGCTTTGTCACCCAATTCTCTACGCAAAACTTTTTCGGCGATTTCCAAGGCAATAGCACCAACCTGGTTTTTAACCTCAGCCAAAGCTGCATTCTTCTGTGAAGTGATGGCAACTTGTGCGTCGCTGACCAATTGGTCCTTTACTTTCTGACCTTCTGATTTAGCTTCGGCAATCAATCTGTCTGCATTTTCTTTTGCTTCCTTCAACATCGCCGCTCTTTCGTCAATGGCTTTCGCCAGCAAAGCTTCGTTTTCGGATTTCAAGGAAGAGAGTTCAGATTTGGCTTTTTCGGCTGCAGCCAATGCGTCAGCAATACCCGTTTCGCGGTCTTTCAACGTCTTCAATATAGGTTTCCACGCAGCTTTTCTCAATATAATCAATACGATTACGAAAGCTATCAGAGAATAGAATATAATCCCAAGACCCGGATTTAATAATTGCATATAGTTATGATAAATATTTTCCTAAAAAACAATTTGGCAAAATATAAAATTATGGCATCCGCCGCCCTGTGCTTTGGATGCTATAATAATTTTCGGCAGACTATTTCAATACTGCCAACAAACCTGCGATAACGGCGAACAAGCAAACACCCTCAATGAAGGCTGCTGTCAAGATCATACTACCACGGATATCGCTAGCTGCTTCTGGTTGACGAGCGATGCTTTCGCAAGCACCTTTACCGATCATACCAATACCAAGACCAGCACCTACTGCTGCGATACCTGCACCGATAGCACCTCCCAAAGGAGCTGAACTTACCGCTTGTAACAATGTGTTTAACATACCAATTGTTGTTTTAAAATATAAATAAAAAGTTCAATCTTAATTTGAAAATGAAAGCGAACGTAATTCGCCATTCATAATTCGTAATTCATAAATTTTAATGGTGGTCTCCCTCAATAATCGACTGGCTGATAAATACCGCAGTCAAGTTAGTGAAGATGAACGCCTGAATAAATGCAACCAATAACTCTACGCAATCCATGAAAATCACGAAGATGATAGATATTGGCGAAAATCCGTATCCAACCGCCGGGCTCATCCGTCCAAAAATAAAAATCAACGAAACGAAGCTCAATATAACGATGTGCCCCGCTGTCATATTAGCGAAAAGACGTATCATCAATGCTGCCGGACGAATAACCAATCCTAGCAACTCAACCGGAATCATCAATATCTTAACCGGAACGGGAACGCCAGGAAACCAAAATACGTGTCCCCAGAACTTGCCCGTAGTACTGAAAATAATCACCAAGAAAGCAATCACCGCCAATACGAACGTGAACGCGATGTTACCGGAAACGTTAGCCGAACCCGGAATCAGTCCCAACAAGTTATTAATCAATATAAAGAAGAATACAGTCAATAGGAACGGCATGTATTTTTCGTAATTGTGCCCTAAATATGGTTTGGCAACGTCATCTCTTACGAAAGTAATGACAGGCTCAATAGCACCCTGAAAACCACTTGGTGCTTTTTTCGAACCGTTTTTCTTGTACTTTCCGGCTACGCCCAGCATGATAACAATCAACAAAACCGAAGCAAATATCAATTGAGCAGCACCCTTGGTTACGGAAAAATCGTAGACTTTTTTCGCACCTGCCGGAGCATCTTGCTTGAAAGACAAAAGAGAGGAATAAACGACAACGTTGGGGTCTTTTTCACCGTTTGCCAATGCACCTTCGATATCCGCACCTTCTTCATCAGAAAAACGGAAACCTTCATAGTTTTCGCCTTCTTTCAGATGTTCCAAATGGGAAGCCGAAAAAACTTTCAAACCATCCTCTTTCGAATAGAGAATGATAGGCAAAGGAAGTCCGAAATGTTCGGAACCAAAACTGAAAACATGGAATTTATGGGCATCGAGAATGTGACCGATAATGGATTTACCTGCGTCATAAGCTTCTTCCTGCTTTGTTTTATCTGTGCCCTCTGCTTTTGCATCATTTTCTTCTGCTTTTGCTGAAAAGGAAACAGATGCCATAAAAATCGTCAAAGCCAATATCAGTAACGATTTCAAGCTTTTAGATACCATAATTTTCAAAAATTTGGCGCAAAGATACAGCCATTGCGATGAAAAACACATTTTAAAAAGGAAATTTATCCAAAAAAAATTATTACTTCTTTAACAATCGTTTTCGTTAGCCCAGTCCTCCCATTACGCTTACAGTTATGATGGCCAACACAATCAAAGTAATCACAATATACATCTTATCTTTCTCCAAAGTGTACCCCAACAAAGAAAAAAGAATACGCACCGTCGGAGTCGCAAGCAGTACAATAATCCCCAATGTAATCACGTCTCTTCCTTTTCCCTGAAAAATACCAACAAACATGTGGTGAACGTAATCGAAAAATTTGTCGTCTTTTTCTACGTATTGGGCATATTGGTCACCAACCATCTCATTTCCATGGCGATACAAATATACAAAACCACCAATACCGGCAAAAGTCATCGCAATATACACGCCGTAGCGCAATACCTTGCTTATCGCCAGCTCAATATCCGAATCCTTTATTTTTGATAAAAAAGCCATAATTCAATATTACTTAATGGTGCAGCCCCTTGTATATCATATTGGCTGCGAGCAGCATAATGACAATGGCAAAAATGACTCGCAGGTTCTTCACTTTGGATTTTACCAAAATCTTCGACCCGAGTATCGCACCTATCAAAACCCCAATAACGACGGGCATACAAAGTCCCGGTGCTATATAGCCACGTTGCAAATAAACAACTGCACTCGCTGTCGCCGTCACGCCCATCATAAAGTTACTGGTCGTCGTCGAAACCTTGAACGGTACTTTCATGATATTGTCCATCGCGATAACCTTGAAAGCTCCTGAACCAATACCGAGCAGACCCGACAATATCCCCGCGACTATCATCATGATAAAACCACCAACGACATTTACAATACCGTATCTGACTATTCCGTTTGAAGTCGGATAAGTTCCGGGCAATTTTAGCCAGGTAGCTAGTTTGCTTGATTCAACCGCTTTTCCGGTTTCTTTTTCCAAAAAAGAATTAATACCATTGAATATCAATACAATACCAAATATGACCGCTACTACATTAGTCGGAACGTAAGCGGCGACAACTGTTCCCAATACCGCACCGACTGTCGTGGCAATTTCCAAAAACATCCCCAAACGTATATTGCTGATGCCTTCCTTAACGTAAGCAGCCGCCGAACCCGAAGAGGTTGCGATAACCGATACCAATGCCGTACCTATGGCATAATGGATGTCTACACCCAACAATACCGTTAACAAAGGGATAATCACGGCTCCGCCTCCGAGACCGGTAAGTGAACCGATAAGCCCGGCGGCAATCGCTCCTACCAATACAATAAGAGAAAACAGTAAAACAGTCATATATCACATTACATACAAGGAAACAAAGATATACTCTCGCGAGGGATATGCCTTATTAAATGTTAGCTAAGATGCTTTCATTGCCTCATTTGCGTATTCAAGCAATCGTTTCTGTTTCCAGTTGTACCACTTGATCGGCATTGTTTTTTTCATCAGCGTGTCGATATTGCGCATACCTACCAGATTCCAAACACCTTGCATCTTACCTGAGAAACTCGTGTTCAACGCACGGAGACTCATTGCAAATCCGCTGTCCAGATATTCCATGTGGTGCCAGTAACCTCCAGGCATAAACAAGGTATCATCGTGCTCCAATACAAAATCATAGCCTCTCGCCTGCTCTACCGCCGGAAACTTACCAATATCTATCTTGGAGGTTGAGGAATCGTAATAATGTGAAAAATCCACCATGCTCAATACTTCAAATGGTTTGCGGTACAACAAGTGCTGCTGCTCGTTAGGAAACAGCAATATGCGCTTACGTCCGACAAACTGGGTATGCAA
Source organism: Chitinophagales bacterium (assembly GCA_015655435.1). Taxonomy (GTDB): domain Bacteria; phylum Bacteroidota; class Bacteroidia; order Chitinophagales; family Chitinophagaceae; genus Rhizosphaericola. The sequence goes on from JAATFC010000308.1 coordinate 6,516, forward strand.
AATATGGCTCAGGTCAATATCGAAGTGCATGTGCGTAATGGCGCCCTCGCCACCGACGAACAGCATCGGCATCGATTTTACAAATCCGTGCATCAGGTTTTCCGGCCAGGTAAAATCCTTTTTCAGTTCGGGCGCTTTGCTGAACACGTTAAAAAGGAAAATCCGCCATTCCGCAGGACCGTTGCGCACCATGTCAATGTATTCGCCAAAAGTCGTGTAATCGTCCGCCTTGTTGATAGGCGTATAAGCATCACTCTTTATATTATTGTAAATACCGACCTTTTCCTTCCCCGCCATCTCTTTGAGATAATCCCAGTTCCATTTGGAATAAGCCGGCCAGGAATGGGAAAGATTTTTGATGACAAGCGGTTTGTTTTTCAGATAGTAGTTCTGTTTGAAATCCTCATCCGAAATATTTTCTACGATATCTATTTTGTCCAAAATCATAGTCGAATGTATAAAAGATTGATGGGTAGACAAAATGAAAATTACAATGTTTTAGTATTCATTAAGATTTTGAATTGAGGATTAGTCTTTATTTTGTCTACACTCTAAAATATACATTCTCATGAGGAAAAGATTACTGTTTACATTGATGGCTATGAACTTTCTAGCTCTTGCGCAAGCACAAGATGCACTAACAGGAAACGCAACCATCACTATTGATGTTAGTAAGATGGTTGAAAAGGATGGGCGTTATATTCTTTTGCTTCAAAGTGAAAAGCAATACGACAGTACTGTTCCGAAGAACGACAAACTTGTTTTCAAAGAAATTCTTCCAGAGCCTCAGATCGCCTCATTAAGATTTTATCCATCCTCTGATATCGATGTAGACTACAGAAAGAAAAATCCCACAAGAAAAAATATCTTTTATTTTTATATCACGCCAGGCAATACCAATATAACAGTCAATGATTCCCTAGGCGCATCCATAATAAGCAATCCAAACATCCATCAAAAAAAATACATTTCTTTTCAAAAACAAAATGAAATTTTTGAAAAAGAAAACATAGCATACTTGGTTCAAAAATATCGAGACGCTGTACGCCAAGGAAACAAAGATTCAATATCCAAGGCTCAAGGACCGTTGTTCATAGCGAACGAGAAAAAAGAAAATGTAATCTGGAAGGCATTCATTAAGCAAAATGCATCAACATCGCCTGTTGCATTATCCATATTGAACCAATATGCAGGACCGACAATAAATACTGATACACTTAAAATGTTGTATGATTTGTTAAGTAATAATTTTAAAAAACTACCTTCTGCTACTAAAATAAAGGATAGAATCAACATCGTCCAATCCATCGCAATTGGAAAAATAGCACCCGACTTCACTCAAAATGACACATCCGGACACTCCGTTTCATTAAAAGACTTTAGGGGAAAATATGTATTGATAGATTTCTGGGCAAGTTGGTGTGGGCCTTGTAGAGCGGAGAATCCAAATGTAGTATCGGCATTCAACAAATTCAAGGATAAAAATTTCACGATTTTGGGTGTATCATTTGACCAAAATAAGGACAGTTGGTTAAATGCAATCCACAAAGATGGATTAGGCTGGACACACGTATCCGACCTTCAATACTGGAAAAATGCAATAGGAAGAATCTACGATATTCATTTTATTCCTCAAAATGTTCTTATAGATCCAAAAGGAACTATCATTGCGAAAAATATTGGAGGTAAGCAATTGCAAGAAAAGTTAGCATCTATTTTAGGAGAATAATATTTTAGGTATTGTTAATTTGATATAGTTTTCTTTAATTTTAATGAATATAATTAGTTGAAAACCAATATTATATTTTCCCAAAAAAGTGAAAATTTCTATACTAACTTAACAATACCATATTTTATAGGTACAATACTGAAAGCCCACATATCATATCGTGGGCTTTTCATCCTATGAAACATTCGCCTTTAGGCTTTCCTTAACCATAATTAGACAATAAGCGTGTAATTTGCACTCCTCAAAAGCATTGATAAATGAAAAGAAAAATCATATTGGGGCTTCTATTGGCAGGAATAGTTTCTTTAGTACAGGCACAGAAAAAGAAAATCGTAAAAAAGACAACACCCAGCACACAAACCACATACAAATCGTTAACCGGAACATCCACCGTCAATATCAACGTAGCGGAACTTCCTGACAAAAATGGTCGATTTTACTTGCGTTCCGGACATATCAACGACAGCGCAAAAGTCATAGCCAATAAACTGATTTTCAAAAATGACTTGAACGAACCACAAGTTGCATACCTCATGTATTATCCTGCGTCGGACACGACAAAAGACTTGTCCAAAATACGCGTGCAACGCAAAAATCTGTTTCCATTTTACCTGACAGTTGGTACAACGACTATACATATCAAGGATTCCGTCTCCAATGCACAGATCCTCAATGCCAACCCTTACCAGAAAGATTACGAAACCGTAGAAGGCAAACAAAGAAAATTTGAAACAACAGAAATGATTCCGTTGGTACAGCAGTTCTACGCAGCAGCAGGAAAAGGCGACCGTCCAACAGCAGAAGGGATTTCCAACAAATTGGATTCCTTAAGCAAGGTAGAAAAAGAATCCATTTTCAGACCTTTCATTGAAGAAAAAGGAGCGACGTCTCCCGTTGCGCTTTCCATATTGACACAATATGTTGGATCTTCGCTTGACGTGGAAAAAGTTTCCCAGTTATATGAAAAACTCAATACCGAATATCAAAATCTACCTGCCGGGCTTGCGTTAAAAGCAGGGCTGGAACAGGAAACCGCTAGACTCAAACAAGAGCAGGCAACACAGGTCAATCAGCAAGCTATCGACTTCACCCAAAACGATACTTTGGGCAATCCAATATCCCTGAAAGATTTCCGGGGCAAATATGTATTGGTCGATTTCTGGGCAAGTTGGTGCGGACCTTGTCGCGCTGAAAATCCTAATGTTGTCGCAGCTTTCAAAAAGTATAGTTCCAAAAATTTTACCATATTGGGAGTTTCCTTTGACCAAACAAAAGAGCGTTGGCTGGAAGCCATCCATGAAGATGGACTCACCTGGAACCATGTTTCTGACCTTCAATATTGGAACAATGCCGTTGGTAAACTATACGGCATCCAAGCTATCCCGACTAATATACTCGTCGACCCTAATGGAAAAATCATCGCCAAAAATATCCGTGGTGAAGAACTGCAAAATACATTGGCAAAGATTTTCATGCAATAAGCATTATAGCTACATAATTCTGAGAGCAGTTTTTGGGAAACATATTTACGGCTAAATTGCAATAATCGTAAAATTGAGAAATTGGAAGATATCAAGAACGTACTCTCTTTTTATAATATAGTATGTAATGAACCATACTATATATCGTCGGGGAATCCACTATTTGAGTTTCCTAATACCCCCTTTCGGATGGACTATTATGCATTATGTATATGTATAAGTGGAACAATATGCGTAGAGATTGACAATACTCAACATACTATAGAATCCAATAGCTTGCTCATATCCGCACCCTATGCTACGGTTCACATTTTATCGTTCAGCGATAATTTTAGAATGAAGCTGTTATTTTTTGCCAAAAACTTTCTTCTCTCCAATATTTCCGATCCTTACATAATAGAAAATATGTCCATTTTCAAAAATGGAATCTATTCTATTATCCATACAGATTATGAAAAAACATCACAGATCCTTTCTTTGTTAGACTATTTAAAAAAGAAAACCTCTGAGGAAAGTCATTTCAAACAGGAAATCATACAAACTATCATATTCAACATACTATTGGAAGTTGCAGACATTACATTTCAAGACCAAGAATATAGTAGACCGTTAAGCATCCCGAAAGATACACACTTAAAATTCTTGAAATCGGTAAGAGAAAACATTCGGCGACATAAATCAGTTTTGTTTTATGCCGGCCAGATGTGCATCTCTTCCAAGTACCTTCTCGAAATAGTCAAAAAAGCTACGGGCAAGACTCCTCACCAAATCATCGACGAGACTATTGTCAAAGAAGCCATTAACATGATGAATGATAGAAATCTAAATATCTCCGATATTGCATACGAGCTTAATTTTAGTTCTGTAGCCGCATTTAGCAGGTTCTTTAAAAAAATGACACAAGAATCTCCGCTCCAATACAGAAAGAAAAACTAATTGAACTCAGTTTTTTAGACAAAATCTACGGAATTTAGGGTAACATTTCAAAGTACAACAAAAGTAATTTTGCCAAATAGTAAACCATAAAGTCAAGATTATGAAACCAGACACTTCTAAATTCGACAAAGTTTTAAATGCTTCTGAGCAAAACGGAAAATTCATTCATGAGCCGGATGCAAGCACCGAAATTGTAAAGAATACAAAACAAAAAACTTTGCCTTTTGCCGACCAAATCGGTAATTATCAACGCAATAAAGCAATTCCGCTCAAATCATTTGACAACAGCAAAGTGTATATTGTTGGAAGTGGTATTGCCGGACTTTCTGCAGTATACTATTTCATCCGTGATGGTCGTGTACCTGCCGAAAACATTACGTTTATCGAACAATTACACGTGGAAGGCGGCTCCATGGACGGTGCCGGAAATGCTCAAGACGGCTATATTATTCGCGGTGGTCGCGAGATGGATTTCACCTACGAAAATCTTTGGGATATGTTTCAGGATATTCCGGCGACAGAATTGCCAGAACCTTACAGTGTCTTGGATGAATATCGTTTAGTAAATGACAACGACCCTAACTATTCCATTGCACGTTTGATCCACAATAAGGGAATCGTAAAGGATTTTAGCAAATTTGGTTTGAACAAAAAAGATCAATTAGCAATCATCAAATTGTTGTTGAAAAAGAAAGAGGAATTGGATGACATCACTATTGAACAATATTTTAGCCAAACATTTTTAGATAGTAATTTCTGGTTTTTCTGGCGTACCATGTTTGCTTTTGAGAACTGGCATAGCTTGTTGGAGTGTAAGCTGTATATGCACCGTTTTTTGCATGCGATTGATGGCATGAGAGATTTCTCTTGTTTGGTATTTCCAAAATATAACCAATATGACACCTACATCAAACCTTTGCGTGAATTTTTGCAGAAAAAAGGCGTGCAATTGCAGTTCAATACCTTGGTGAAGGACTTGGAAATACATAGTGATGTAAATGGTAAAGTTGTGAAGGGCTTGATAACCGATCAAGACGGAAAAGAAACCTTAATCCCAATTACCCAAAACGATTATGTAATTGTCACAACGGGTTCCATGACGGAAGATACTGCTTACGGAAACAACACAACAGCTCCAGTTTTAGGTATTGACAATTCCACAAGCGGGCTAAGCGCAGGCTGGAAACTGTGGAAAAATCTAGCCGCAAAATCTGAAGTTTTTGGTCGTCCTGAAAAATTCTGTGGGAATATCGAAAAATCAGCCTGGGAATCCGCTACACTGACTTGTCGCCCTTCTGCATTTACAGAAAAACTGAAAGAATACGCTGTTAACGATCCTTATTCCGGAAAAACCGTAACCGGTGGAATAATTACAATTACCGATTCTAATTGGTTGATGAGTTTTACATGCAATCGTCAGCCGCATTTTCCTACACAACCAGACGATATTTTGGTGATTTGGGTATATGCACTGTATATGGACAAAGAAGGAAATTACATTAAAAAAGCAATGCCGCAGTGTACAGGCAACGAGATATTGAGCGAATTGTGCTATCATTTAGGTATTGAAGATAAAATCGATAATGTAATTGAAAACACGATTGTGCGTACAGCTTTCCTGCCTTACATCACGTCTATGTTTATGCCAAGAGCCAAGGGCGATCGTCCAAGGGTAGTTCCTCAAGGTTGCAAAAATCTAGGTTTGGTCGGACAGTTTGTAGAAACCAATAACGACATAGTTTTCACGATGGAAAGTTCTGTTCGTACAGCAAGATTAGCCGTTTATGAATTGTTGAATCTGAACAAACAAGTCCCAGACATAAATCCATTGCAATATGATATACGTCAATTGATAAAAGCCACATCAGCATTGAATGATGATCAACCCTTCGTCGGGGAAAATCTACTAAGAAAAGTATTAAAGGGAACTTATTTTGAACATATACTCCCACAGATTCCAGAGCAGGAAGAGCACGAATCTTTCTTGCAGGAACATTTCAACAAGTTCAAAGACTGGGTCAATTCAATCCGAGAAAAATTTTAACCTCAATGTTCACAATTGCATATTGAGCAGTAGCAGTTCAATGGACATTTTAAACTAAGAAAACAATAATTGAAACCCTTCCGATTTTGGAAGGGTTTCAATTATTTAACGACTATAGGTCGCCAACTATCCATTCAAAATCTTCGATGCTTCTTTTGCAAAATAAGTGGAAATCAAATCCGCTCCGGCACGTTTTATACATAGTAGGCTTTCCATCATACTTCTTTCGCCATCCAGCCAACCGTTTTGTGCGGCGGCTTGAATCATGGCGTATTCACCACTGACTTGATAAGCACATACCGGCACGTCAACTACATTGCGCACTTCACGCAAAATATCCAGATAAGCCATGGCGGGCTTGACCATGACCATATCCGCTCCTTCTTCAATATCGTCCAACGTTTCCTTGATGGCCTCTCTCCTATTGGCAGGATCCATCTGGTACGTTTTTTTGTCCTTCGGAATATTTTGCAAATCAACTGGTGCACTATCCAATGCGTCACGGAACGGCCCATAAAAGCAAGAAGCATATTTTGCCGCGTAGCTCATAATGCCAACGTGGTTATAATTGTTTTCTTCAAACGCCTTACGGAATGCAGCTACACGACCGTCCATCATATCACTAGGTGCAACAAAATCAACACCAGCCTCAGCATGACTCAGACTCATTTTTGTCAAAGCATCAACAGTTTGGTCGTTATCAATATGACCATCCTTGATGATGCCATCATGACCGTAAATAGAATAAGGGTCTAGTGCCACATCGCTCATGATTATCATTTGCGGTATGGCATTTTTAATTTCTTTTATAGTCCGTTGCATCAGGCCGTTGGGATTCCATGCTTCCGTCCCTATATTGTCCTTTAGGTCATCATCGCACTTGACATAAGGGTTGATGGCACGTACGCCTACACTATACAATTCCTTCACTTCTTGCACCAACAAATCCAGACTATAACGATAATATCCCGGCATGGATGGAATCTCGTGTTTTTCTCCTTTTCCTTCCACCACAAATACGGGTGCCATAAAGTCCGCCGGTGTCAATACCGTTTCTCTTACTATTTGTCTAATCGACTCTGTTCGTCTAAGTGTCCTATTTCTTCTATGTAAAAACATTGTATAAATTATGAGTTACGAATTATGAACTATGAAATACGCACATTCAACCATTATTCACTATTAATTATTAACTATTCATTAGTGGCTACCCATTCTCTCGGATGCAAACAAGCATCTTCCAATCTGGCTTCCTCCGATCCTTGTGCGGGGTGATAGTCGTATTCAAAACGAACGGTTGGAGGCAGACTCATCAATATACTTTCCGTACGTCCGTTGGTTTTCAGACCGAAAATAGTTCCCCTGTCCCACACCAAGTTAAACTCAGTATAACGACCGCGTCTTATCTCTTGCCAGAATTTGTTTTCAGGTGTATAGTCCAAATGTTTTCTTTTGTTGACGACAGGAATGTAGGACTCCATCAAAGCATAGCCGCAATCCTTGGCAAACTGCATCCAAAACGCACTGTCTTTTTCCTCCGAAGGTCGCATGTGGTCATAGAAAATACCGCCAATACCACGGTTCTCGTTATTTCGGTGGTGATTGGAAAAATATTCGTCACATTCTTTTTTCATGTTTGGATAAAAAGACGAATCATATTGGTCACAAATATCTTTATACGTTTGATGAAAATGCCTGGCATCTTCGTCAAACAAATAATACGGTGTCAAGTCTGTACCACCTCCAAACCAACGGTCGATTACATTTCCGTCTTCATCATAGATTTCAAAAAGCCTATAGTTGCAATGCGTTGTCGGCACAAACGGATTGGAAGGATGCAAAACCATGCTCAACCCGCAGGCAAACCAATTATCGCCATGCATATCGGGAATTGCTTTGCGCATTTTGTCTGTCACTTTTCCGTAAACGACAGAAGTGTTTACTCCTCCTTTTTCAAATACGTTTCCGTCCTTGATGACACGGGTCTTCCCGCCTCCGCCGCCTTCACGTTCCCATTTCTCTTCAAAAAATTTGGATTTACCGTCACAGGTTTCCAACGCGGCGCAGATATCGTCCTGCAACTGATGAATAAAACGAATCCAGTTATCTTTAATAGGTTCCAATGCGACCATTTTAGCTAATGTGTTCATGATTTCAATTGTTTCTGCGAAGCTGCCACAAAGGAACAATGCGATTTATGACAATCGTCATTTATTTACTTTTTTGACAATATGATGACGGATTCAAGCGAGCAGAAAAATGCTATTTCAAAAATTTCAGAACCGGGCAGATAAAACCGTCAAAATCCTGCACATGCGGCATGTGTCCAATACCGGGAAGCTCCACCAACTGCGAACCTTTAATCAGCTCATGGGTCTTACGCCCAAGTTCCGGATAGTTGCCGAGCTTGTCCTTGTACTGCTGATATGCTAATGCTTTGCCAACTGCGGTTTTGTCTTTTTGACCGATGATGAGCAACGTGGGAACTTTTATATTGGCAAATTCATAGCATACAGGCTGCTGGATGATCATGTCGTACAATTGAGCGGAGTTCCACGCCAGTCTCGGATAGTCAGGACTTAACGCCGTTCCGGCCAGTATCGTAATAGGTTCGTCATACTCAGGTTTCCACTGATGGGCAAAATAATATTCTTCCTGATAGCTGCGCATCGTTTGATAAGTCTGTTTCAGTTCTTGTTGATACCAGCCTTCAATAGGCAAATATTTTTCATACAGGCGCCAGTCCTCCAGTCCAATAGGATTTTCCAATATTAGTTTATTAACACGTTCAGGATACATCAACGTGATACGTGTCGCCAGCATACCGCCCATGGAATGCCCGACAATATTGACTTTGTCAATATGCAAACTGTCCAATAGAGCAATCGTATTGTTCGCCAATAATGGAATACTATATTGGATATGTTCGGGTTTGGATGATTTTCCAAAACCAATCTGATCGAGTGCGATCACTCTGAAACCTTCGTTTGACAATCGTTTCGCAACATCTTTCCAATTGTTGGCATTGAAATTTTTCCCGTGCAGCAACAAAACGGATTGTCCGTTCGGATGTGTTGGCTTTACGTCAATATAGGCTTCTTTCAAAATTTCTCCCTGAATGTTCAACGTAATATAATGCACGGGAAACGCGTACTCATAACCTTCAAGATTGATACCTATTGAACGTACTTTATCTGCCTGCGCGTTGGACTTTTCCACTAACAAAAACAAACAAGCAACTGCTGCAATTCTTCTTAAACACTTCATTTCATCAAGATTTAAATACAGGCTAAAGGTAGCCACAGAAACACAATCCGCGCAAAAAAGAAAGGTCCGCCCACAGGCGAACCTTTCACATATAACCCATTAAAACACCTGCTAAGATACCAATTTGGCATCCAACGTAATCTCAAAACTGAACGATTGGCTGACTGGGCAATTTTCTTCCGCATGCTTAGCCAACTTCTGAAATTCCTCTTCAGAAATCCCCGGCACTTTGGCTTCCAATGTCAGTTCTGACCTTACTATTTTACCATTTTCAAATACAATTGCAGATTGCGTTTTCAGTTCTTCCGGAACGTGTCCCGCTTCCGTCAGGTTGGCACTCAACTGCATGGTAAAACAGCCCGCATGCGCCGCAGCCAACAATTCTTCTGGATTCGTTCCTTTTTCGTCCTCAAATCGTGTACGGAATGAATAAGCCGTTTTATCCAATACCTGGCTATCGGTCGTCAGGTTACCCTTTCCATCTTTTAAAGTTCCATTCCATACCGCGGTCGCTTTACGTTTCATATTGATTATGTTTTTGTTTTTTGTAATTTAAATATAAATAACAATAGCAGCGTTTTTTTGGTTGAAAGACCTCAATTAATTAACATTTTCCATTACAAGAATAAAACGAATATAGAATAAATATTTATTGTAATTCAATAAATTTATTTTGAAATAAAAAAAATATAGATTTACATTTGTAAAAAATATTGTTTATGAAAGAGAAATTATCAATTAAAAATATCCTCATTGCAGTCGGAAGTGCAATTGTAGTATTGGCGGTAATTTGGGGTCTTATCTTTTTATCGAGATCGTATTCTGATAAACAGATACAAACGCCTTACATATATTATACTGATTGGAATCATACATTATCTAAGGAAAAAGGATTTGAAGAAGCAAAATATTGGCAATCTCAAGCCATATTAAATAATGTCCATAAAAAAAATGCAATAGATTCTTTTTATGTTCATACAATAGGAGGGACTTTAAGGCTTGATGGTTTTTGTTTTTTAGCTAATTCATATTTCTTGGAAAACAAAAATGATTCCTTGTATTTAAAGCAAAAGGAATTTCCTCTTTATGTAGGGATTCCATGGTTAAAGCTTAAAAATGAAGATGATTATTATTATTTTGAAGATGGCAAATATTTTTTAGTTCCCAGCATAAAAGACAGAGATAAATCAGGATTTCTTACAAACACCCATCCTGCTAAAGTGAACGTAAATTTTGCCGTAAAAAAAGACCCAATAAATCAATTATCAAAAAACATAGCGGAGAAAGATCAGATTTTAGTGAGAATGAATATGAAATACAATACTTATAGTAGATGCATTGTTCTTTCCAAAATTCTTATCATTATATGTGCGTTATCTTATATTATTCTTATTCTCTATTCAGTATTAATAGTCTGGAATATTTCTAAAGGCAAACCATTTGCAGCATCTAATATTAGAAGATTGAAAATATGCTTTATATTTTCTCTAATTCCATTAGTAATTGTCTATTTATCAATTTCCATCATATATTTCTTTGTTTATAAATATGTAAATCATTATGTTAGCTTTGATTCTTCTGAAATATATATTGCCACATTCAATTACTATTTACCAGGAATTTATGGTTTTCTCTTAATAGCATTTGCAAGAGGTCATAAACTTCAACAAGAACAAGAATACACCATATAACTGATGGCTATAATAATTAACATAGACGTAATGATGGCAAAACGCAAAATGTCTCTGAACGAACTGAGCAGCAGGGTTGGCATTACGTTGTCTAATCTTTCCATATTGAAGAACGGAAAGGCAAAAGCAATCAGGATAGAGACATTGGAAGCCATCTGCAAAGCATTGGATTGCCAACCCGGCGACATTCTTGAATATAGAGATGAATAGATTTTCCTGCCATTTTATCGACTTTCACTTACAATTTTAGCCACAATGTCAGTTTTGTCCTTTTGGTATTCCCTTTGATGAATGCTGTACATCAACAATTATTCAAGAAAACAAACAAAACATATTATGGAAAAAGGACAGATAAGGGTTCAGACCGAGAACATCTTTCCGATTATCAAGAAATTTTTATACAGTGAACACGATATCTTTTTACGTGAACTCGTCAGCAACGCGCAGGATGCCTGCCAAAAGCTGAAAACCTTGACCGTCAGCGGCGAGAACAAGTCTGCGTTGGGAGATCTACGTATTGACATCGCTATCGACGACAAGGAAAAAACATTGACGATTTCCGACAACGGTATCGGTATGACTTCCGAAGAGGTGGATAAATACCTCAACCAAGTTGCGTTCAGCGGCGCGGAGGAATTTGTACAGAAATACAAGGATGCCAATATCATCGGACATTTTGGTTTGGGATTTTATTCTGCGTTCATGGTTGCGGACAAAGTGGAAGTTTTCACAAAAAGCTACAAAGAAGATTCCAAGGGCGTGTATTGGTCTTGCGACGGCAGCCCCGAATTTGAACTATACGAAATCGACAAGGAAGACCGTGGCACTAAAATCGTTTTGCATATTGGCGAGGATAGCAAGGAATTTTTGGAAGAAAGCAAGATAGAATCGCTTTTGCAGAAATATTGCCGCTTCCTGCCAATAGCTATTTTCTTCAAGGAAAAACAAGTCAACAATACCAACCCGCTTTGGGCGCGTAAACCATCCGAACTGACGGACGAAGACTATAAAAACTTCTACCGTGAACTCTATCCGATGGGTGAAACTCCTTTGTTTTGGATACATCTGAACGTTGACTATCCGTTTAAGTTGACGGGTATTTTGTATTTCCCTAAAATCAAACAGACTTACGAAATACAAAAGGACAAAATACAACTATACAGCAACCAGGTTTTTGTAACGGATGAAGTTAAGGAAATCGTTCCTGAATTTTTGATGTTGCTGCATGGCGTTATTGATAGTCCGGATATTCCGTTAAATGTAAGCCGTAGTTACCTGCAAGGCGACTCTAACGTCCGAAAAATCAACGGTTACATCACGAAAAAAGTTGCAGACAAACTAGACGAAATTTTTCGCAACAACCGTCCCGATTTCGAAGACAAGTGGGAAAGCCTTGGTATCGTAGTCAAATACGGAATGATTACCGAAGACAAGTTTTTGGAAAAGGCAGACAAATTTGTATTGTTGGAAGACGCTACGGAAAAAGTTGACGTACAAATCGAGCCTAAAGAAGGCGACGAAAATCAAGAAACAAAAATCGTTTCCAAAACCAAGTACTATACTTTAGAAGAATACAAAACCGCCACGTCTACACTTCAGACCAACAAAGAAGGCAAGGAAATCATATTGTACACCAGCGACCCAGTCGCCCAGGACACTTATGTGCAGGCAGCGCAAGCAAAAGGTTACAAAGTTGTATTGCTAAACACCTTGATAGACACGGCTTTCATCAACAATATGGAAATGAAATGGGACAAAACATCTTTTGTCCGCGTGGATTCCGACATCGTTGACAACCTGATTGACAAACAGGAAAATGCGGACAGCATATTGAGCAAGGAAGAAAGCGAAAAACTGAAAACTTTGTTTGAAGTTCCAATTCCGGAATTGCACGTAACAGTCGAAGTGAAAGGTTTGAGTCAGGAAACAGCACCCGTTATCGCCACACGTCCAGAATTCATGCGTCGTATGAAGGACATGGCTGGTGTCGGCGGCGGCATGGCTTCTTTCTATGGTAATCTTCCCGATGAAGTCACATTGACCGTCAATGGCAATCATCCTGTTTATCAAAACATATTGAAAGAAACAGATGAATCCAAACAAAAAGAAGAAATCCACAACTTGACAGATTTGGCTCTTTTGTCCCAAGGGTTATTGAAAGGGGCACAATTAACGGATTTCATCAACAGAAGCTGGAATAACGTAGGAAAATAAGTCCAGAACTTTATAAATAGAAAATATAAGTCGTCCAAGAACTTGGACGACTTATATTTTTAATATTGTTCAACTGCTATATTTGCCGACAATTAATCAAAACACATAACCTTATGAAAAGGATTCTTGCCTTCTCGGCTGTATTGTTAGCCATCTCATGCAATGACAACAATACCAAAACGGACAAAAACAACACGGATAGTACAAACACGACCGTCACAACACCTGCTCCTGAAACTTTGGATTCCGCTGCCATCGCCAAAATAGGAGAACATCTGAGGACATTGGAACCAGTTGACACGAGTATTCTTTTGAGCATTTTTCCGGAGACTGCCCTAAGCATGAAAAAGACAAATCTAAAAGGAAGCGAAGAGCCTATTCCTTTAAATGAATTTGAGGCAGAATATAAAGAAGGGAACAAAGCTGTTACTATACATATCATTGATGGCGGAAATACCACGAACGACGCTTATATGACAACACAATACTATCTTAATGCAATCTATCTTTCCAATTTTGACAACAAAAGCTATGAAATAGAAAAAGTCGAAACCATCAATAACATTAAGGTGTACGAAAATCAGTTAAACTCTGACGGGGAAACGCGTTCTAATATGAGTTTTGTAGTCAATAATCGTTTCGGCATAGAGATTAACGGTATCAATGTAAATCTTGAAAAACTCAAGCCTGTATTGAATACGCTGAATCTGACAAAGCTGAAATAATTACCCACGATGATAATTAAATAAAAGCCGTCCAATATTGGACGGCTTTTATAATACCAACACTATACTAATCCTCGATGCTTTAACATCGGTTCAATATTGGGTTCATGACCTGTAAGACTATAAAACATCTCGTTATAGTCTTCTGTATTGCCTTTAGACAAAATCTTTTCACGATATTGCTGACCATTCTCACGAGTCAAGCCACCGTTTTTTTCAAACCAGTCAAATACGTCGTTGTCCAACATTTCCGCCCATTGATAGGCATAGTAACCTGCACAATAGCCATTTCCCCAAATATGCTGAAAATAAGAACTTCGGTACCGTGGCGGTATTTGTGCAATTTTCAGACCTGTACGTTCCAAAGCTTGCAATTCAAAAAGATCAACGTTCTCAATACTTTCATCAGCGGAAATCGTATGCCACTGCATGTCCAATTGGGACGAAGCCAATAGTTCCGTCAAGGCATATCCTTGATTGAAGGTTGTTGCTTTTTTTATTTTGTCGATCAGTTGCTGCGGCATTTTTTCACCTGTTTCAAAATGCAACGCATAGTTGTCCAATATAGAATTTTCCAAAGCCCAATGTTCGTTCAGTTGTGATGGCAACTCTACAAAATCCCGAGCAACAGACGTACCCGACAAACTAGGATATCGCTGATTAGCAAAAAATCCATGCAGTGCATGTCCAAACTCATGAAACAATGTAGAAACATCGTCATAACTCAACAAACAAGGTTTGCCTTCTGTAGGTTTCTTATAGTTGCAGACGTTGTAGATAACAGGTTTTTGCCCTAAAAGATGCGACTGCGTAACGATGTTTTCCATCCATGCGCCGCCAGACTTATTGTCTCTTTTGAATGGGTCAAAATAGAACAAACCCAACATGCTTCCATCCTCTTCAAACAACTCGTACACACGCACGTCCGGATGATAAACCGGAAAATCATTTCGCTTCTTGAACGTAATACCATAAAGCTTTTCAGCCGAAAAGAACACGCCTTTTTCCAATACGTTTTCTAACTCGAAATACGGAGTGATTTCCGATTCCTGCAAATCATATTTTGCTTTACGTACTTGTTCTGCATAGAAATTCCAGTCATAAGGAGCTAACTCAAAATTTCCGTTTTGACTGTCAATTAGTGTTTGTATAGTTGCAGCTTCTTCTTTCGCCTTAGCCTTGGCTGGTTCGATTAATTGTTTTAAGAAGGATTGCACATTTTCAGGTATTTTTGCCATTTGGTCTTGCAAACTCCATTCTGCAAAATTATTGAAACCCAATAACGACGCCTTTTCCGCACGTATATGAGCCAGTTCCAATACAATTTTTCTAGTATCATTTCCATTGTCCAGAGACGTTCTTGTCAGGCTTTTTTCCAGTATCTGCTCACGTAATTTTCTATTTTTCAATTGAGCCAATATCGGTTGCTGTGTCGTATTGGTAATGCCCAACAAATATTTTCCTTCATAACCTCTCTTGCTCGCGGATTCTTTTGCCAGTTGGATATCTCCCTCGGAAAGTCCATCCAACTCCGCTGCGGAATTGACCAATATAATTGCTTCTTTAGCAGCAGCAATCAATTTGGTATTGAACTGTGTCATCAATAATGCTTCCTTTTCGTTCAATACTTTCAGTTTGCCCTTTTTCTCATCCGAAAGATTTGCACCAGCCAATATGAATTTTTCGCAATAAAAATCCAATAGTCTTGCTGATTCTTTTTCCAAACCCAGCGCTTCTTTCTTTTCATATAAAGACTTAACACGCTGGAACAACCTATCATTCAAAAAAATCAAGTCTCTTTGCGCAGCCAATCTGGGTGCGACTTTTTCTTCGATTTCTTGCAGATAGTCGCTGGTATTGGCATTGGATACACTAAAGAATATCGAGCTAACTCTGTTAAGCAATTCGCCAGATTTCTCTAAGGCTTCCAACGTATTGGCAAATGTCGGAGCTTCTTCATTTTCCGCTATTG
>JAATFC010000306.1 GCA_015655435.1 Chitinophagales bacterium
ACTTCTTTTACGCCACTGCTGATGGCACTCAACTGGTAAAAAGGTTTCTCCAAAGTATGTGCGATGATATTGGCAAGTGTCGTCTTACCGACACCGGGAGGTCCCCACAGAATCATGGAGGGAATATGTCCGTTCTCAATGGCGTTACGCAACACGCTTCCTTTGCCAACAAGATGTTGCTGCCCCGTCAACTGGTCGAGATGTTCCGGCCTAATCCTTTCGGCTAATGGTTGCTCTTGATTCATTTTACAAACTTATTACTAAATATTTTAGTTGAAAAATTTTTTATACCTAAGAATACAATACATAACTTTCTTATGTATATTTGAATTATGAACAAAAGCAATCTGTACAAAGGATGCCTAGAGCCCTTAGTTCTGAAACTGCTCAACGACAACGGTCGCATGTACGGCTATGAAATGACACAAAAAGTAAAGGAACTGACCGTAGGCGAACTGACCATCACGGAAGGTGCACTCTACCCGCTCCTTCATAGGCTGGAAGCAGACGGCATATTGACCACGGAAGTGGAAAGTATCGGCAACCGTCCACGCAAATACTATAAACTCACGGAAAAAGGAGAAAAACAAAAAAGCCACGCGTTGGAAGAACTGCAAAACTTCATGCGCACAATGCAACTATTACTACATCCTCAAACGATATAACGATGACGATGCTAACTACCGAACAAATCAATGAAATCGGGGACTTTTGCGAAAAATGGGGAGTCAATTGCTATGACGTAAAAGTAGAATTGGTTGACCACTTATCCAGCACAACCGAAAACCTCATGGCGGAAGATCCGGCACTACTCTTTGATGAAGCATTTATACAAGCCAGACAATCCTTTGGAGACATGAGTTTTGAGCAAATCGTCAAGCAAAAAGAAAAAGCCATTGCCCGAAACGGAAGGAAACAGCAATTGAAATATTTATCGAGCTTTTTTACACTGCCAAAAATATTGTTGACGATTGGATACGTATTGGTTTGCTATGCCATGATTAGATTTATACCAAAAGATATTTCAAAGATTGTAGCAATGTCAATATTGACTTTGTCATTCATTCCTCCAATACTTAGTCAAGCAACTTTTTTCCATAGAGTTGACTATTTTTTCTATTCATACATAGACTATAAAAACAAAAGGTGCTCACAAATCAGACCACTTCTTTTGTTTAGTAAAAAGAACAACATTGCTTGGCTGTCTCAATTATGTGTGACATTGCTCTATGTCATGTTGGCTACAGGATGGGCTGGGATTAATAATGATACACACAATATCTGGGTATCGGAAAGTATATTATTTTTTGTATCAGGATTGAGCTGGATAGGTTTTGGAGCGTATCGACACCAAAAGAAAAAGCTGCTAGGCTATGCGGTCGACAACTATCCAGCAGCATTTGAAATAAAACAGTTATGAAAACATTGACGACTGACCAAATCAATCAGCTTTTCAAATTTTGTGAAAAACATTGTGTGCGATACTATGATGTGCAAGTGGAACTAGTTGACCATCTGGCGAGCGATATCGAACATCAATTAGCAGAAAACCCCAATATAAGTTTTGACGAGGCGTTGCAAAAAGTGTACAAAAGCTTTGGTGCGACAGGATTTGGACGATATATCTCCGAAAAAGACAAACATTTCAGAAAAAAAATCACAACTGAAAGACGTAAAATATTATTCTCCTTTTTTACTCCACCAAAAATCATATTGACAATCGGTATCCTATTATTGATTCTATATCCATTCATCACCCATAAATATGTGGTTATAAAACCACTGGCTATAGGGTTAGCGGGCATAGGCAGTATTTTAATGTTTATATCCATCATCTATTGGGCGCGAAAGAGGAAAAAGATGAACAGCAATAGAAAACTTTGGATATTGGAAAATGGAGTTATTGTCAACGGAAGTGTTTGTGCGGCTGCGTTTAATGCCAATATCCAGCTTATGTTGCACTTGAAAGACTTCAATTCCAGCAGTTTTCAATTTTGGTACTGCATTGCACTTATATTGACCAATTACTTAGCTATCCTTGTTGTGATTGCCAACAACCAACAAAGCAAAAAGCTCCGGGAATATGCATTACGCACGTATCCCGAAGCTTTTGACAAAATTTCAGTAAGACCCTGAGTTAGAAATTCAAATATTGAATCAGATAGTTACCCGCCTCTTGTCCACCGACATTGCTCGCGATTGTTTTTATAGTTGACTGAAATTCTTTTTCATTGACGGTTTTGTTCTTTTTGCTGATTTGCGATTCAGAAATCTTTGCCTGGTCAACCGTTGGGAACACTTGTGTTGCAAACCATGTACTATGCAGATAAGGCATGGACAGTCCCATAATCATCCCTGGCAAACCATAAAAAGATTCCGGTCCCATGGATGGTTGAATCTGCGTAGTATAAAATGCCACCACATACACCGAATCGTGAATCAGTCCGTTAGCACGTCGACATTCAAAACCCGCAATCTCACGGGTTTCGTCCGTAACGCGCCATTTGATAGTCTCCATTGAATCTGCGATGTTCAATATGTTGCCAAATATTCCTTTTGTTGACAAACGTTTCTTAGTTGTGTAATCAGCGAATACTTTATTCTCTTGTCCGGGCATATCAAACATACGGTCAAATTCCTGATGCGTATCTGGTTGCTTCTCCTGAGGTGTATAAAAAGATTTTTCAGGAGTAAAATACAAATCGTATGTCGTCACTTGAAACGGTTTGTATTTGCCGTTGAACATTGCCATAATCTCCGTACTCTGGTTTTTCATATACGGATGAAGATTTACAAACTCTTGAATCGTTTTTTGCATCTGGCTTCTGCGTTCATACACGATACGTCCACTTGTAATAAAATCAGAACTCTGCGCTTTTGCCAATTGAGACAAAGACAATAAGGCAACTACTATATATAAATATTTTTTCATTGTTAATTCTTTTTTAGATTAGTTGGAAGGAGCTGCTGAAGCCATACCCGTTTTGAAATTCCAGATAACGGAAAGCATATAGTACCTTCTTATAGTGGAGTTTAGTACTTGATATATCTGGTTACCACTATTAGTTCTTTGCAGGCTTAGATTCTTATTAAACAGGTCATTGACACCAGCCCTAATTTCTAGATTTTCGCTCTTTCCAAACATCTTACTGATAGACGCATTCATGATACCAATATTGTATGCATTGTAAGAATTGGACTTACCGTAATAGTTGAAATTATAGTCCATGTTCAGTTTTACGGCCTTTGCCAGGTATACATTTCCATTGGGATTGATGGTGAAATTAACATAGTTGTTGCTCTGTTGTGATTGCAAACTTGTCTTATTGAAATTATAACCGACACTAGCTTCCAACGCCAAAGAATATTTCTTTTCTTTCTCCTTACCCATACGGAAACCAATAGAACTAGATCTGCTGATGGATTCATTTTTAGCCGAATTAGCAAAGTTGATATATCGGCTCTGTGTATAATTCAAAAAGACGTTCAAGTCCGTTTCCCATTTCTTTATTTTCCTAAAGATACCACCATAACCTCCGAAACTATAGTTTCCATTGGCATTAGTATATTCGTATGTAGTACTTCCGTTAGCCGCCGTAGTCGTATTGGTCGTAATCACGTTTGTCGTATTGTTGCCCCACATGCCGACATAATAACCTGAAAAAGAAACGATGTCAAACTTATTGAAATTGATATTCAGGTTGTTATTGTATGATGGTTTTAGATTAGGATTACCAATATAGATGTTTAGACTATCCGTGTTTTGAGCCAATGGCTGTATCTGGCTCATGGAAGGTTGCGTGTTGCTACCATTATAGTTTATGCGCAATCTAGTATTGCTTTGTATGTTGTACCTAAGACTTGCCTGTGGGTACCAGTTGACAAAATTTCTTTTGACGGTTTCTGTTTTTCCAGTTTCATCCGTTTGGGTAAATCGATTGAAACCAACGTTTGTACCGAAATTGAAATTTACTTTTTTGGTATTGTAGTAGTAGAACATGCCTGCACGATGCATGAACTGGTTGAACTTGTAGCTATTACTAAATTTCGTATCCAAGCTATCATATATTCCCTGCGCATTTTTATTATAGGAATAAGTACTCGCACTACTGTTGCTTGCTAATATCCCGTAATTCACAATCAAGGAAGCATTTTTACTCAACGGTTCTGAGTAAGTGGCTTTTGCATTCAATACCAAAGTATTGCTGTTGTTGTCTTTGCGCTGGTCTAGGATTGACGTTCTACTTAAAACGCCATTGTCATAATAGTTAATCGTATTGTCAACGAAACCACCATTATCGTTGGTATTATATTGCTCAGCGAGATATAGCGACAATGTCCTTCTTTCTTTTTTGAATTTATGTCTGAGCAATGCGTTGGCACTAAAAGTATTGATATCTCCCGTAGATGTCAGACGATTCCTGCTTTCGTTAATCAAATTACCATTTGCGTCCTTCATATTACCCATCGTATTGCTGGCAGAATTGCGATGATCCAATTGTCCATGAGCATTGACAATCATGGAATTTTGCTTAGCAGAATCGAAATAGATTTCGCCACGACCATCCAGTTTGTTACGGAAAGACTGATTGTCAAATATATTTTCAGAATGAGAAATAAGTGTTCCTGTCGGCAGGTTATTTCGAATATCCGAAACCGTATTACCCTTAATCATCAGGTTATTTATCTTATAGTCCGCATTCAACTTCGTACCATATTTATAGGTATTGTCATAATGCAAACCACCGAACTGGCTCAGAGGAATCCCATTGTTTCCGTAGTTTCCGTCCCAAGAAATCAAGGTAGAATTACTTCCCTGTGCTGTCTGTATATCCGCACCGTCGTTATTGCTTCCGTCATCATTATTCCAGTTTTGGCTATCGTTGTTCCAGTCCAGACCGACCTTAGCCGTATTGCCAACCGCAGCCGTAGCGGAGAATTTTTGGCTTTTGTTGAACTGGTTGAAATTGCCTTGGGACTGGTGGAAACCGTTTGTTCCACCTCCGACTTCCACTTTTCCGAAAGTTCCGTGTTTGGCGGTTTCCTTTATTTTTAAGTTAATAGTTCGTTCGTCATTACCGTCGCTAACACCTGTGAACGCAGCCTGGTCACTCTTTTTGTCATAAACCTGCACTTTGTCCACGACATCCGCACGCAGGTTTTTCGTAACAAGTTTGGGGTCGTCTCCGAAAAATTCTTCCCCATCTACCAATACACGTTTTACCGCCTGTCCTTGCGCCGTAATATTTCCGCTTTTGTCAACTTGTATTCCGGGTAGTTTTTTCAGGAGTTCCTCGACCGTGGCATTGGGTTGCACTTTGAAACTATCTGCGGTAAACTCTGTCGTGTCACCCTTGATAATCATAGCTCCTACCCTTTTTTTCACGATAACCTCTTCCAACAAGTGTGCCTTGGTGGACAAGGGCACTGCTCCCATATTGATATCCTTCCCCGCTTGTTCCACACCCGAAGTAAAACTCGCATAATGCGGATATTCAAACAATAGGAAATAAGGTATAGAATCCGGAACGGATATACTAAAGCTGCCGTCCTTGTCTGTTTTTGAAAATTTGTACAAAAAAGAATCCGCAGCGGTCAATACCGAGATGGTCACTTCTTTTAGATTGGTTTTACTAGTCGTGTCCGTCACTGTTCCTTTAATGACGTGTTGTGCAAATGAAGCAGCGCTCATACATAGTAGCAATAGCAGCAAATAATATTTTTTCAATGTAGTTCTTTTTTGGTCCATAACAGTGAGACGTTACGGGTGCAAAATAGGTTACATATCATGATAAGACGACTCGTTTTACATGAACGGTAATTGGACTATCTATGTGGTATTTTTTTACGATGAGCAATCAAGAAAGCAATGGATGGAAGATGTTTGACGGTAATCGATACCAATATAGATTCTTCGTAGGGATATTGGATTTGAATAAGTGGTCATGCCAAGAATCGAACTTGGATCTGGAGCTTCGGAAACTCTTATACTATCCATTGTACTACACGACC
>JAATFC010000157.1 GCA_015655435.1 Chitinophagales bacterium
AAATTGGTACGTAGTGCCGGTGCTTCTTCTCAGTTGGCTGGTAAGGAAGATAAATATGCAGTTATCAAAATGCCAAGTGGCGAATTGAGACGTATCCTTATCGAATGTTATGCGACTGTTGGTATTGCTTCTAACGGAGACCATCAATTAATCAAACAAGGTAAAGCAGGTGCTAACCGTTGGAAAGGTATCCGCCCTCGTGTTCGTGGTGTTGCCATGAACCCTGTCGATCACCCAATGGGTGGAGGTGAAGGTCGTTCTTCCGGTGGACACCCACGTAGCCGTACTGGTAAATATGCCAAAGGTGAAGTCACTCGTAAGCAAAAAGGTTCTGATAAGCTGATTATCCAGAGAAGAAACGGTAAGAAATTAGCTAAATAGTTTTCAATTTGTTAAAATGGCTCTGGTGGGCAATCAACCGGAGCGAATAAACAACTAAATATACAATATGCCACGTTCAATTAAAAAAGGTCCTTACATTGACCAGAACCTTGAAGGTAAAGTGCTCGCAATCAATGAAGGAAGCGCTAAAAAGTCCGTAATCAAGACTTGGAGTCGTCGCTCTACTATTTCTCCTGATTTTGTAGGACACACATTCGCAGTTCACAACGGAAATAAATTCATCCCTGTTTATGTTACCGAATTTATGGTAGGACACAAACTTGGTGAATTTGCCCCAACGAGAAACTTTAAAGGGCACGCAGGTAGTAAAAAATAATTAAGTAAAAAGTAGGAAGTACAAAGTAAAAAGTAAAAAGTGCAATACTCATAACTTATAACTTATAACTTAATACATATCAATTCAAAACAATGGAAGCAGTAGCTAAATTAAACAATTATCCTACAGGACCCCGCAAGATGCGTTTGTTGGCGGATGTTATTCGCGGAGTAGAAGTGGAAAAAGCGCTTTCTATATTGGAGTTTCACCCACAGGCAAATTCTACCCCTTTGTTGAAATTGTTGAAAAGTGCAATTGCCAACTGGGAACAAAAAAATAGCGGAGAAAGTGCCGCTGACGCTAACTTGGTTGTCAAAACCGTTTTCGTAGACGGTGGACGTACTTTGAAGCGTATGCGCCCAGCACCTCAAGGTCGTGGATATCGCGTTCGCAAGCGCAGTCACCACGTTACATTGGCGGTAGACAAAAAGGCTGTAGATAACAAATAATTAAAATAATAATGTCTGCGTTGATCTTCTGGTCAGCAGACGCTTAAAAAATACAATATGGGTCAAAAAGCAAATCCAATTGGTAACAGGTTAGGTATCATCCGTGGATGGGACAGCAACTGGTATGGCAGCAAGAAAGAATATGCTTCCAAACTTATCGAAGATAACAAAATCAGAAAATACCTTACTGCCCGTATTAACAAAGGCGGTATAGCACGTATCGTTATCGAACGTACTTTAGGTAAACTGATTGTTACAATCCATACTTCAAAGCCTGGTATTATCATCGGTAAAGGTGGTAGCGAAGTAGATCGTATCAAGGAAGAGTTGAAAAAACTTACCGGCAAAGGAGATGTACAGATCAATATTCTTGAAATACGTCGTCCTGAAACCGATGCCGCTATCGTAGCTGACACAATTGCTCGTCAGATTGAGAACCGTATCAATTACAAACGTGCAATCAAGATGGCTATAGCTTCCGCGCTTCGTATGGGTGCAGAAGGTATCAAGGTTAAAGTTGGTGGTCGTCTTGGCGGTGCTGAAATAGCTCGTCGTGAAGAAATCAAACAAGGTCGTGTTCCTTTGCACACTTTCCGTATGGATATTGATTATGCCAACGTCTACGCATTGACTGTTTATGGTAAAATCGGTATCAAAGTATGGATCTGTAAAGGTGAGGTTTTAGGAAAACGAGATCTTGATCCTAATATCCTGAGCGGTAAAGATGCCGTAGCTGGTGGAGACAGAAGAGGTGGTGGACATGACGATCGCCGTGGTGGAGACAGAAGAAACAATGACCGCCGTGGATCTGGAGACAGAAGAAACGACCGTAGAAACTAGACTACATTCTTTCCAAAAGAAAGGAAACCGAGATAAACAAAATTAATCGAACGTAATAAAATTTCTCCCTTAGGGAGTGTAAGGAGGTAATAATGTTACAGCCAAAAAGAACAAAACATAGAAAGTCGCAGAAGGGGCATCCTCGAAATGTGACCAAAAGAGGTGCTACGATTTCCTTCGGATCCTATGCTTTGAAAGCACTAGAGCCAGTTTGGATGAACAACCGTCAATTGGAAGCTGCCCGTCAAGCACTGACTCGTGCGATGAACCGTGAGGGAAATGTATGGATTCGTATTTTCCCTGACAAACCTATCACACGCAAGCCAGCAGCGGTACGTATGGGTAAAGGTAAAGGTAACCCCGAATTCTGGGCAGCAGTGGTAGATCCAGGTCGTATTATATTTGAAATTGATGGCGTTTCCTTGGATATCGCTAAAGAAGCTTTCAGATTAGCGGCTCAAAAACTGCCAATCAAAACAAAGGTAGTTTTAAGAAGAGATCTTATAACTGAATAATATATTGGTTGCGCTGTCGGTTAGTCCGGCAACTATTCCATATTGTCAAATTTTCAAATAGAATACAATGGCTAACAAAGCTGTAGAATTTAATAAAAGCCTTCAGGGATTGAGTGCTGACGACTTGAATGCTCGTCTGGAAGAAGAAGAATTGAGATTGAAAAAAGTAGAGTTTGCACATGCAATTTCTCCTTTGGAAAACCCAATGATCATCCGAGGACTTAGAAGGGACATAGCTCGTATCAAAACGGCTCTTTCCAAATTAAAGGCTTAATTCACCACCCTGCGAGCGTTTATTATCAACGCTTGTAAAAGGCAAGATATAAAAGTGCTCGCGGAGAGCGTAATGCTTAAAAAATAGTATAATGGCTGAAAGAAATTTGCGTAAAACAAGAATAGGTGTTGTAAGCAGCGACAAGATGGATAAGACCATCACAGTTGCCGTTGAAAGAAAAGTAAAACACCCTATTTACGGTAAGTTCCTTAAAAAGACTACCAAATTCCATGCACACGACGAAAAGAGCGAATGCGGGATTGGCGATATCGTAAAGATTATGGAAACTCGTCCTCTTTCCAAGACAAAACGTTGGAGGCTGGTTGAAATAATAGAAAAAGCGAAATAGTTTTTTCTCCAAGCTCTCATTGATTCTAAGAATAATGACAGCCTCTGGCAAAAAAGTTAATCATTGCTCTTTTTCCTCGACAAGAGGTAATCTAGAGCCAAAAGCAATTAAAAATGATTCAGCAAGAAAGTAGGCTCAATGTAGCTGACAATAGCGGAGCAAAAGAAGTGCTTTGTATTAGGGTCTTGGGTAATTCCGGACAGGACTATGCGCACATTGGAGACAAAATTGTTGTAACTATCAAGTCCGCAATACCGTCTGGCAACGCCAAGAAAGGTACGGTTTCCAAAGCGGTAATCGTTCGTACAAAGAACAAATTGCGCCGTAAGGATGGATCTTACATCCGTTTCGACGACAACGCTGTTGTATTGTTGAACGCTTCGGACGAACCTCGCGGTACACGTATATTCGGGCCAGTAGCGCGTGAGTTGCGTGACAAAGGTTACATGAAGATTATTTCATTAGCTCCAGAAGTATTGTAAGAGCTAAATGCCGAAAGCCGAAAGCATAAGGCCAAGGCTCTGCAAAACATTTGTAAAATATAGCTTTAAGCATTATGCTTTGAAGCATTAAGCATAAAAAATATGAGCAAGAGATTTAAACCAAAATACAGTATCAAGAAAGGCGACCAAGTGGTAATCATCGCTGGTGACGACAAAGACTTGAAAAAACCACGCACTGTATTGGAAGTGATTGTAGATAAAGGTCGTGTATTGGTAGAAGGTGCCAACATCATCACAAAGCACACCAAACCATCTGCACAGAACACTAAAGGTGGCATCGTAAAGACCGAGGCTTCCATCAATATCTCCAACGTAATGTTGTGGGATGCGAAAGCCGGAGCCGGTACTAAGGTTAAAAATACCAAGGAAAATGGTAAAACAATTCGTATTTCTAAAAAATCAGGGGAGGCAATTAAATAATGAGTACTGCAACATACACTCCAAGGTTGGTAACAAAGTACAAAAATGAAGTTGTACCTTCTTTGGTAAAAAAATTCGAATACAAAAGCACAATGCAGGTTCCTAAATTGGAAAAAATATGCATTAACCGTGGTGTTAACGGTGCTGTGACAGACAAAAAATTGGTGGAAGTATCTGTTGACGAACTGACTGCAATCACTGGTCAAAAAGCCGTGCAGACAATCAGTAAAAAAGATATATCCAACTTCAAATTACGTAAAGGAATGCCTATCGGAGCCCGTGTAACTTTGCGCGGTACGAAGATGTACGAATTCTTGGATCGCCTTATAGCAGTCGCATTGCCACGTGTACGTGACTTCAAAGGTGTTAACGACAAGTCTTTCGATGGTCGTGGTAACTACA
>JAATFC010000253.1 GCA_015655435.1 Chitinophagales bacterium
AGATAATGTATCTGAACGCCGTATTGGGACAACTCGTCAAAGAATTCCTGCGTACCGTTGATGACCTCTTTGATGACATCACCGTTGATAATTAATTTGTTACGGTCTATCGTGGAAGAGAACAAAAGATTGTCGTAAATCCCCACGCACAATAGGTCGTCGAGGTTCATCGCTACGGCATCTTGCGAGATACCTTTCCATACGCTGATGTCGCCCGTTTCTTTCCAATATAGGTATGCCAATATACTTTTGGTGCCGGCACCGTCCGCATGCGTGATATTGATATAGTCCTGCGAACCACCAAGAAAATCAGGATACATTTTGCAAAAAGCATACGGATAAAGACCTTGGTCAAGCTTCTCAATTGCTGCGTGTACTTCTTCTTTCTGTGCGGAAACGCCTCTTTTGGTATATAAAGACATGGAAATTATGAATTTCGAATTATTGAGTTATGAGTTTCATGACCAGATTGACAAATCATTAAATTGTCAAATCTGTTTTCTCGCTTGCAAAGGTAAACATAGAATTGGCAAAATATAGATAATTTGCACGCTCTTTCAGTAGAGGATTTATATTTGTTGTACTATGAGGGTGTATAGAGATACGGATAAATTGCCCGAATTTAACAATTCGGTGGTAACGATTGGGACATTTGACGGAGTGCATCTCGGGCATCAAAAAATCATTGCCCAGATGAAGGAAGAAGCTGCCAGAATCAATGGAGAGACCGTCATTATTACGTTTTTTCCGCATCCCCGTAAGGTGGTAAAGGAAGGTGATAATAGTATATTGATATTGACGACATTGGCGGAAAAGATTAGTTTACTCGAGTCTTATGGTATTGATAATCTCGTTGTCGTTGCTTTTGACGAAAAGTTTTCCAACCAGTCCGCAAGCCAATACATAGAAGATTTTCTCTGGGAAAAATTTCATCCCAAATGCGTAATCATTGGTTATGATCATCGATTTGGAAAAGGAAGGCTAGGCGATTACCACTTGTTGGAAGCGTACGGAGAGAAGCTGGGTTTTGAAGTGAAGGAAATCCCTGAACAAGTCCAGAACGAAATATCCATCAGTTCTACCAAAATACGCGAATCATTGTTGAAAGGCGATATCGAAACTGCGAGCCAATGTCTTGGGCACCCTTATTTCTTTGAAGGTCTGGTCGTTAAAGGTAATCAACTCGGACGTACGATTGGGTTTCCTACTGCAAATCTTGATACAGGTGACCCCGAAAAATTGATTCCAGAAAACGGTGTTTATGCCGTGCAAGTCGATTTGCATGGACAACGTTATTTTGGCATGATGAATATTGGTGTGCGACCGACTGTCGGTGGCAAAACCAGAACGATAGAGGTCAACATACTTGATTTCAGTCAGGACATATACGGAGAAACCCTAAAAATTGACGTGAACGCTTACCTAAGAGGCGAGCAGAAGTTTTCAGGTTTGGATGCACTGAAAGAACAGTTGGCAAAAGACCGGGATGCGGTGCGAAAACTTTTGGGAGAATAAAAGTTGAACTTTAATAATAAAGAGTAGTAGACCTATGCCTACTACTCTCTATAGAAAAATCTGTTCTTGTTTTATACTATACTTCCATTGCAGAAATATGGGATGATACTGCTATCAATCTCCGGTTCGAGTCCATGTTTCTTCTAAGTAATAGCTGGTTGATATAAAATAATATTTGACATAGAACGTGAGCTTATCCAAATCGTAGTGGCTATCAACTACAGTCGTTGCACGCGTTCCTCCACTATATACGGATACATTAATCGTTCCATCTGCTTTGAACGTATAGGTAGTGTTGCCACTATACCATTGTCCAACACCGTCCGTCTGCAAGACGCCGGGCCCTTGTGTTTCTAGTGATACATCTGTTTCAGTAAATGGGGATGAAGTTTTTCCTCCTCCGGCTAACCAATTAACATTTACGGAATAACTGCCTTCCCATGGACTTTTTACTGGTAGAATGTAAATCCCCGTTCCATAATTGCCGCTGATTGTACCACTGCTTGCAGACGCAATCTTAACAGGTAGTGCATAAGACAAAGTCAAATCAAAACTCTTCGTATATAACCAAATAGTATCAGTCCCTGTTTTCTTTCCTTTGGGTATAGTCACTGTTGTTGCGAAAGAATACAGCGCAGATGATGGTGCAATATAGGATGTCGATTGAGCTTTATTATATTTGGAAAGTGCCGCCGTGTCAATAGAAAGTGTAACTGTTATGTCGGTAGGTGCTCCCTCTGATCCAGTATAATTGACAGTTATGGGAAATGCGAATCTGTCTGCTACATTGACCGTTGTCGTCTTTGTTGCATAAACAGTAGATGACACCCTTGCCGAAAGAGAAAGTTCTACGATTCCATTGCTACCACTATTGCCACCATCTTGAAAAAGCCCATCCTCTTTGACACAACCTGTAAAGGAGAGAAGCGTCAAAAGCAAGAAATAGACAATGGATTTTTTATATTTTTTCATCGTATCAGTGTTTATATTGTTAATTGATGTCCCAGAAGACTGGATTCTGAAATGCGCTTGTAACCTTAGGTGTATTGGGATTAAGGTTAAATTCATTCTGAGGGTAGATAAGACGTACAGGTAATTTATCGGCTCTGGAAGATTCTGAATTAAGGGATGCAAAAGATAGTGTCGGTACCGTTGACCCATTGACAATTGTTGGATATCCCGTCCGCTTAAATTCAAACCAGGACTCACTACTATGAATAAAATTCAATGCAATATATTTTTGGGTAATGATTGCTTCTAGTCGCTGCGCATCTGTAGTTGCCAGATTATAATTGGCCAAATAATTGTTTACATTATCTGATTGATATTTCAATATATCAGCCGAAGGAGTCTGGCCACTAGCTAGCGTATTATTGGAGGATTTTTCCAGATAAGTGTAGGAGGCAACAATTCCTTTGTCAAAGTTTGTTTTCGCATCTCCGGAGACAGAATGACCATTTAGTGCTGCTTCGGCCAAAAGGAAATAAGACTCTGCAGCAAGAAAAAGAGGTACTCCTGCACTTCTACCTTTAAGGATTCCGAGTGTGTCTGCCGCATTTGCTCCTGTGCCATGTCCAATATACCAAGAGGGATGACTGGATATATATGTCGGATTATTAGGATCCCCAAGTTGGCCAATATTGGATGATGCAGGGAAGTTGTAATAAGTCAAACCACCTCTTTTAGTATCTGTAAGCTTAGTGCCATTGTAAAATGTATATGCAAACTTAGAGGGGATCCTTGACTGTGACGTGCTGGTTAAAACGCCGGCAATTGAACTATGAAAAGTGCCAAAAAAGGGATTTTGCGTACCGGAGGAACTATAACCCGGATTGGCTACTGCATCATCAGTCAGAAATCCTTCAGAAGTAAAAGAAGTAAATTTGCCAGCCACAAAATCAGCGATGGAAGAATGCGCTGCGCGAATAAGCAAACGGAGTTTTAAAGTATTGGAGAACTGTACCCATTTCGTGATGTTACCGCTGAAAAGAGGATCTGATGATATGGTCAATGCTGTGGCATCACTATTGTTTGCATTGTCACGCAACGTATTTGCAGCAGTGTCTAGTAACAAAATCAGACCTTTGTACGCAACAGCTGCACTATCATATATCGGTGTCGCATTATCAGCCCCCGTCAAGCCATTCGAAAGGGGAACATCTCCATAATTGTCTATTAAAAGTTGGAAATTGTATGCCTTCAATACCTTAGCTACAGCATTGAACAAAATATATTTGCTGTTGCCTTCTGTATTATTGATGACATATTGATAATCTTTGAGGTTGAGAAATACGGAACTCCAAAGGCCTGTGTTGTCAGAAGATGTAAAATTGTAAGTAAGCACAGTACCCCAACCAGAATATCCTCCCGCATTCACCTGATAGCCCGCATTCCATGCGCCATAATCATTATAGGTAACAAGATTGGACGCCGTAGTGGCAATCGCCGCTGGCAAAACTAAATCCGGAGTTGCAGCAGTTGCACTATTGGGATTTTTATTGATATCCAGATATTTCTGGCAGGACGACAACGCAAAAATTGCCAAGGCTGCATAAAATATTTTATTGACTATTTTCATACTAAATAAAATTAAAAATTGAGAGATAACGTTGCTCCATAATAACGGGTCGGAGGTGTTTGGGACATAGTGGAAACTCCAATAGCATTGTTGTCATTGGCACTATAGTCCGGGTCTGTGAACTCATTGGATTTTGCAGCCCAAAGGATCAGGTTTCTACCTTGTACACTAAAAGAGGCAGAGCGAATAAAACCGGTTCTTTGCACAAGTTTTTCGGGTAGTTGATAAGTTAAAGAGACTTCTCTCCATTTCCAGTAATTACCAGAATAAACATAATTACTATAAACACCCCTATTGTATGCAGCACTAGTCCAGAAACCAGTACCTCCATCAGATACGGTAACAGAATTGTTGGCTACATATTGTCCACTTGATGGATCTAAATAAGATGAATTGGGAATCACAAAACGCTCGCGGTTATAGTAAGCTGTACGTGCCGAAGCTCCTGCAAAATCAAGGGTATTTCCTAAATCTATTGCTGCTACTTTGTAACCACCTCTGAACTCAAACAAGCTAGTTAGTGTGAAATCTTTCCATCTCAATGTAAAATCTAATCCTAAGCGGTCATGAGGAGTGGTGTTACCTAAAATTTTTGTATTAGCAGCTATGGATGGATATCCTGTATTGGCATCCACTATAATCCTACCTTGGTCATCACGCGCATAGTCCGTTACCTTTATTGAGTTGACTTCCTGTCCTTCAATTGCATAAATAACACTGCTGCCATTCACGCCAAATGATTGTAGATTAGGATTGATAGCTACGATGAGATTTTTGTTGTGTGTGTAATTCCCCCCCACTTTCAAGTTCCAATCTCTGTTGTCTATAACATTGAAATGCAAAACCGATTCAAGCCCTGTATTGGTTACTTTACCTGTGTTCAGAAGATAAGTAGAATATCCGGTGGTATAGGAAACACTGCCTGACACAACCTCGTCTACAGTTGTAGTTTTATAGTAGGTAAAAGAACCCTCTATTCTGTTGTTCAACAACCGAAAGTCTGTACCGAATTCTATGCTCTTTGTAATTTCTGGTTTCAGATTTTTTGAGACTAAACTGCTACTTAGGGAATAATAGGTTCCATTGGAATAACCCGTAACTGAGCTAAAGGTTGGGTCGAGTGAGTATGGGTCTAGATTCACCAAACCGACATGGGACCATCCTGTTCTTAGTTTAAGAAAATTAAGTACGTCGCTATGTTGTAAAGACTTAATTGCATCTGTAGCAACAAAAGACAAATCCGCTGAT
>JAATFC010000078.1 GCA_015655435.1 Chitinophagales bacterium
AAATATTGGGTCATTTTTAAATAACGTATATCCTTGATTTTTGGTGTTTCCTGGATATATTGTAACTACCAAATCTCCATTTTGATTTATACTAAATAATAACTCTTGTGCCCAACCTCTAAAAAATGTTATTCCTAATCTGTCATTGTAGGGCAATTTTGAAATATTTTTATTTGATTTAGATGCTTCAATAATTGCAGAATCAATTCTCCTTAATATTGAAGCTCTATTATTGTTTTGTAAAGAATTGATAGGTACTTCAGGTAGCCATCTGTAGTTGTGATTTTTAACAAGTGAAACAAAATCTGATAAAAATCTATTTGCATTTCCAAACGATTGTTCAAAACTCAAAACTCTAACTGCTATTGTCATCAATTTAGACCAATTTAAATCAATTGGACTAATAATACTTTGATGCTTTTCTTTATTTAAGGTTATTGTTTTTTCGTCTTCTGAGTTAAGTATATTTAAAATTTGGTTGTAAAGTTGAGCTGTACAGTCGCAATTATCTCTTTTAGCTTCTATTATTAAATAAATGCTGTTGATTTTTATGACTAAATCACAAATTGGGTCATAAACTCTGTTGTTTTGTGCTTCCCAAAAGTTTTTAATATCTGATTCACTTAATGTGATTGCAAAAATATGTTCATAGTCAAAAATTTGGCTTGTTCTTTTTTGAATATCAATAGATATAGTTGTTTCCTTTTCTAAAGAATCAAATAATTGATTGTGAAATTTAGTTCCAGTGAAAATTTCCTTCAAGATTTCATGAAAAAATAATGAATCTTCTTGAAGGCTTATTGCGAAGGCTCTCGTTAAATCATTTTCTAACTGAAATGTTCGTTGGGAATTGGTGTATGTTTTAAAAATATTTAGGTGAGTATTCATTTTATTTGTCTTCACGTTTTTCAGGTACACTTGCACCTAACGTTATTGTTAACGCAATTTACTGATTTTATCCATTTACTGATTTTTATCATAATGTATTGTAGAACAATTATATATACAAAAGGCAGTGCGCGCATAAAGTATTAAATCTGGTATATTGGCGCATATAACACGAGATGTGCAAATTTCTCTTTTTCCTTAGCGGTGATACTATATTCAGTATTTCCCTCAATTTCTTTAATATTTCATTAAAATGACAATTGTCAGAAAGTCCTTTATTTAAAAGGCATATCTTTGCGATTCCCAATGTAAGTGCAGTTACGCAATAGGTTGGACCGGATGCAAATGAATAATTTTCAAGTAGATATATTGGCGGTAGGCGTACATCCTGATGACATTGAACTTGGATGCGGAGGTATGCTTATAGCATCGGTAAAACAGGAAAGGAAGGTCGCTATTGTGGATCTTACAAGAGGGGAACTGGGGACGAGAGGCACAGCCGAGATTCGTTTGCAGGAAGCGTCCGCCGCTGCGAAGTGCATGGGCGTTGCTTTCCGTGAAAATTTGGAAATGGAGGATGGCTTTTTTGAAACCACTAGGGAAAACATATTGAAGGTCATACAAGCTATCCGTAAATACCAACCTAAAATCGTCCTATGCAATGCGCCGCATGATCGCCATCCGGATCACGGTCGGGCATCGGAACTGGTTGTTCGCGCTTGCTTTTTGGCTGGCCTACGACGTGTAAAAACGGAGCTGAACGGAACTGAGCAGATGCACTGGCGTCCGGCTAATGTCTACCATTACATTCAGGACAATTATCTGGAACCGGATTTTCTGTTTGACATTTCAGATGTGATCGACGAAAAGATGGATGCGATAACGGCTTATGGCACACAGTTTAATTCGCCAGATACATCCGAACCTCAGACGTATATCTCGACGCCGGATTTTTTTGAGAAGGTGAAAGCGAGGGCTTTGTCGTTTGGGAAAGTAATCGGAGTCCAATATGCGGAGGGGTTTTTGAGTGAGAAAAAGATAGGAGTAAGACATATTGATGCTTTGATTCACGAAACGACGTAAAACAAGATTTTTTATACATTGTCGTTCTTTATATTGAAAAATAAAGACGGCTCATATTTCAACTATGCAAACAGCAAAATTTGCGCATCCTAATCCTTCCTTTTACGTAGAGTTGAAGAAAAGGATTAACGAATATTTTAAGACCACCGGAAAGGATACGACAGGTGGTTCACAGATTATGACCAAGGCTATTCTATTGGTAGTGTTATTGGCTGCGACTTACGTAACCGTCATGTTTTTTACACCTGCGTCTACGATTTTAAGTTTGTTGTTGTGCGCTTTTTTGGGCATATTGACTGCGGCCGTAGGATTTAACGTTATGCATGATGGCAACCACGGAAGCTTTAGCAAAAGCCCAATTATAAACCGTATTGCAGCCAATACAGCTGAATTCGTTGGAGCGAGCCAGTTTATGTGGAACATGAAGCACAATGTCATCCACCATGCTTATACCAATATCGACGGTATTGACGATGACATCAATGCGGAACCGTTTCTGAGAATGGCTCCGACGCAAAAAAAACGATCATTCCAGCGTTTTCAGCACTATTATTTTTGGATTTTTTATGCAATCCTGCATCTGTATTGGTCTTTTTTCAGTGATTTTAAGAAGTATTTTTCCGGTAAAATCGGAGATATTCCTTTGAAAAAAATGAAGTTCAGGGACCAATTGGAATTTTGGGGATTTAAGGCTGTATACTACACATTGTTTGTAGTGGTTCCGATTGTTCGCTTTGGCTGGTTGGAATGGCTGGTTGGATTTCTGACATTTACATTGACCGCTGGATTTATATTAAGCATAGTGTTCCAGTTGGCGCACACGGTTGAAGACACGAAGTTCCCCGTTCCGCAAAAACCAATGAACAGTCTGGAAGACGAATGGGCTGTACACCAGTTAAAAACGACTGCCAATTTTGCGGTAAAAAACAAGTTTATTTCTTGGTATGTTGGTGGTTTGAATTTTCAGGTCGAACACCATTTGTTTCCACGTATTTCGCATATTCATTATCCAGCAATCAACAAGATTATCAAGCAGGCTTGCAAAGAATACGACGTTACCTATATTGAGTACGACAAGATGTATCAGGCAGTTTCTTCCCATATTGGATTCCTAAAACAGATGGCGAAAGAAGACCAAGAGGCTGCTTAGATTTTTATATTGAAAAATATTGAATTGAAAACCTTCTGCAACGCGGAAGGTTTTTTTAGTTGCATGTAGTTTTAAAAAATGGATTCATTAACTTTAGCACCTAATTTTAATCAAAAAAAATTCCAATGAGCAAGTTTCAGGAACACAACTTCAACAACGAAAAGGCATTGATAAGAGTGGACTTCAATGTGCCTTTGGACAAGCAGACATTAGCGATTACGGACGATACGCGCATAAGGGCGGCGATACCTACTATCAAAAAGATTTTGAGTGATGGTGGCAGCGTCATATTGATGAGCCATTTAGGTCGTCCAAAAGATGGTCCTGAAGACAAATATTCACTTAAACACATATTGGCACACTTAAGCGATTTGCTAGGCGTACAAGTCGAGTTTGCCAATGATTGTATTGGGCAGGAAGCTATCGACAAAGCTGCTGCATTGCAACCCGGACAGGTTCTGCTTTTGGAAAACCTGCGTTTCTATAAGGAGGAAGAAGCCGGAGACAAAGCGTTTGCTGAAAAATTAAGCAAACTAGGAGACATATACGTCAACGATGCATTTGGTACGGCGCACCGTGCGCATGCTTCGACTGCAGTGATTGCGCAGTTTTTTCCTACGGACAAAAAAGTGTTTGGATTGTTGATGGAAGCGGAAGTCAGCAGTGCAGAAAAAGTTTTGCATGAATCGAAAAAACCTTTTACTGCTATTATAGGTGGAGCAAAGGTTTCAGATAAAATTTTGATTATCGAAAACCTCTTGGAAAAAGCAACCGACATCATCATTGGTGGTGGTATGGCTTATACTTTCTTCAAAGCACAAGGTGGTCATATTGGTAATTCGCTGGTAGAAGATGACCGTTTGGGTACGGCTAAGGACTTATTGAAAAAGGCTGCCGATAAAGGCGTAAATATACACTTGCCAAAAGACTCCGTTATCGCTGATAAGTTTGATGCGAACGCCAATACGCAAATAGCGCCGAGCGACAATATCGCCGAAGGTTGGATGGGATTGGATATTGCGGATGCTGCAAGAAGTGAATTTGCAACCGTTATCAAACAGTCCAAAACAATATTATGGAACGGGCCGATGGGCGTATTTGAATTTGAAAAATTTCAGGGTGGAACTAAGGCTATTGCGGAAGCAGTAGCCGAGGCAACGCAGGCTGGCGCGTTTTCTCTAGTTGGTGGTGGTGACAGTGTTGCCGCGGTCAACAAGTTCGGATTTACGGACAAAGTGAGCTATGTTTCTACTGGTGGTGGTGCATTGTTGGAATATTTTGAAGGAAAGGAATTGCCCGGTATTGCAGCCATTAAGAATGCGTAATTAATATATTTTTATAGTATGCAAAACAGCCCAATATACTTAACTATTGGGCTGTTTGTTATTTATGCTCAAGAACATTCTATTGTCGAATGTATAGTCATATTTATCTTATACAGAGATACTATATTTTAACCACCTGTCTTCTTTTACGGTAGATTTTCCAAAGAAAGAATAATGCTACGACAAACAAGATGACTAACCACAAGTGGGCAATCATAATGATGATAGTCTGGAATAGCTCTACACCTTGCGAAAAAGCATTTTTGAGCTCATAGCCGAAAGGTGTTTTATAGTGTGTATATTGGTCTGTATTGGCGATGACTAGTGTCTGGATGAGTGGATTTTGGTAGATGTCAAGTTTGAGGTCGCTGTAGCGTATATTGTATGCTAGTTCTTGGTTTTCGAGAGTGGCATCACGCTGTTGTTTTCTGAGTTCGTGTATTGTCATTACCTTGTCAATACCGGCATTGTTGCTCGCTTGTACTCTTTTCAAATCCCTGATGGTACTATCATTCGAATTATTTGCATACTGCAAAAATTGCATAGTCACGTCTTCCGCATTTTGCGAACTATTGTCAATATGTACACCCAGTTTTTCCAAAAGAAAAATAGTGCTGTCCAGATTCTTTGTTGGTATTTTCGTACTATAAGTATTACCGACGGAGAGTTCTGTAACTTTCATTGCAGAGTCGCGATTTATCGCGACCGTTTTCTCGTTGTAGATGTTGTTTTGGAGTTCTGATGATAGGACAAATCCTTTTTGTTGACGGATTATCTGGCGTATTGTTTCTTTTGTTTCCTGTAGTTTTTTGACCTGCATTTTGAGGTAAGCCGTCTGCAAGTATTGACGCGATGAATCAAGTGTAAGTTCACTTTCTGGCTTGCGTTTTGCCGCGTCAGCGGTTACTAGCTTTTCTGAAATTACATCAGATTCTTTGGAGTTGGATTGAGCGCAGGATGATAAGAGTCCAATAAGGACGACGGCCGGAATTATCAGCTTTTTCATGGTAAAAGGCTTAATTGTTTGGGTAAATAGAATTGGTTCGTTATTGTTTTATAGTTCGATAAATTGACCCGGCCGGGATCTACTATTTATCTCAAAAAAACAATTTTGTAACCTTATGTGTCTGTTAAAAAAACGGTAATGCTTTTTATAGTCCTTTTGTTCGGATAAGATAAAACCCCAATAAAACCAATACAATGACCAATATGAGTGTAATCCACACTATAGTTGTCATGGACATTGGTTGATGTTTTTTAGTTGTACGTTTCGACTTGAGTTGTTCAAGTAATTGTTGGTTGATTTCGTGCGATTGTTTCTGCGCTTGGTTGATGGAACTATATTGTTCCAGTCCTTCCATCGCGTCTGCCAGCATATCGCTGTTTTCTATATTGGACACAAGCATATCCTCTTCCTCTTTGGATAGTTTTCCTTCCATGAGACGGGCAACCCATTCATCATCCAATGGCAAACCGTTTTTATCTATATTATTATTGGCCATTTTTAAATAGATTTTAACCGTTTTTCAATTAGTGATTTTAGATTCCGTTTTCCGTTCTGGATATTGCTTTTGACCTGCAATAAACTAAATTCCGATTGGTTGACAATATCATTGTAACTCATTTTTTTCAGGAAGAACATTTTGATGCACTCTTTTTGTCCAAAAGGTAATTCTTCTACTACATTTTCCACCGTCTGTAACAAAACTTCTTTTTCCTTGTCGTGTGTAAATACAAGTTCCTCTTCCAGAAAATCAGGCAACAAAGTCGTTTGTGGCATTGATTTCCGGCTTCTCATCAACATGAAACACTGGTTCTTCGCAACGGTGTACACCCAACTTTTGAAATTGGTGACAGTATGGTTTGGCAGATATGTCACTGCCTTGAGGAAAACCTGTTGTACACAGTCTTTTGCCTCTGCTTCGTCTTTCAGATATTTCATGCCCAC
This sequence comes from Chitinophagales bacterium, assembly GCA_015655435.1. GTDB lineage: Bacteria > Bacteroidota > Bacteroidia > Chitinophagales > Chitinophagaceae > Rhizosphaericola. The sequence goes on from JAATFC010000078.1 coordinate 6,395, forward strand.
ACCAAATAAAAGAAGGGTATACCTTTCCAAAAGTATTCCCAGCCACTTGTTGTCGTGATCTGCCCGGAAATTGTCCATTAATTCCTGATCGCTGATATGTTCGTATTTCTGACTGATAAATTAAAACATACTTTTAATCCATTTTACAATTGCAGTATCCCATTCCATTATTTTACTGGGTAGTTCATTTCATTGCTGTGCAGAAAAGATCAATCTTTGGATTTTTATATGAGCCAGTTTG
>JAATFC010000102.1 GCA_015655435.1 Chitinophagales bacterium
TACGTATAGTTTTAATGGATCCCAAAGATACAGGGAGGTAATTCCTCGGAAAAGAAAAAAGTCATTTCACTGCTTCATATGATTGGTTGCCGGAGGATGGCTTGATTAGACTGCTAGAAATGAAGGCTTTTTTTGCCTCAATAATAGGAAATGAGGAAAAATTTTGGAAAAAGGGTATATCTACATCTTTCTAACCACTATTTTGTTTAGTTCCATGGAAATTGCTTTAAAAATAGTCACGCATGAATTTAATCCCATTCAGATGACGTTTCTTCGTTTCTTTATTGGCTCGTTTATATTGCTTCCTTTTGCTGTTAAGGGATTGCAAAATAAAAAAATTTGCCTGAAAGCAAACGATATCGGTTTTTTTGCATTGACAGGCTTTATTTGCGTGGTGATTAGTATGGTAATGTACCAGTTGGCACTTTTGTATGCACCAGCATCTACTATAGCCACCTTACTTTCCAGCATTCCGGTTTTTACCGTATTGTTCGCATTCATGTTTTTGCATGAAAAGGTTTATCATTATACGGTAATCTCTATAATCATTAATATAATTGGTATAATCGTCATCTTGAATCCACGGCAAATGTCCGGGAGTATAGAAGGTATGATTCTAATTCTTCTTTCTTCGGTTGCTTTCGCTGCTTATAGTGTAATTGGGCGCAAGCGTATTCAATACTACGGAGGAACCGCCCTGACATGTTTCAGTTTTTTGTTTGGTAGTATAGAAATGTTTTTCATGATACTCATTACCCAAATCCGTCCCGTTTCTAATTTCTTTTTGCAAAATGGTATGAATTTGTTCGCCAGTGTCCCCTTGCTTCAAGGCATTAGCGTTCATACTTTGCCAAACGTAATTTTTATCGGGGTATTTGTAACAGGACTTGGTTACCTGTTTTATTTTTTAGGCATGGAGGCGACTTCGACGGCAACTGGATCACTCGTTTTCTTTATAAAACCGGCTTTGGCATCCATTTTGGCATCGATTATTCTCAATGAAACAATCACTACCAGTATGGTTTCCGGAATTATTTTGATTATTGCAGGTTCGACCATTTCCTTTGTTGGGGACCGCAGAATGCAGAGAATTCGAAATACGTGTGGAACAGCATAAGTGATGGAATATTCAGTTAAGCTGTTTTCCTGAATCAGTTTCTTCAGGTTCCGGCGATTGGTCCTTTTTGACGCAGTTCTTCCTGGTTTGACGATAGCTGCTTCTGCTGGTATCCCGGATTATGAAACCAATTTAAAATCGTGGCATTTTTCGTTTAATAGGCTAAATGATTTGCCGGGAATTCTTGTTCGAGGACACGAACGGGAATACCTGACATGGATATTTATGAATAAAACATCATGTAAAATCCTGCTAGCCAATATTAGGCCAGCAGGATTTTGATTTATGGTAGAAGAAGCCAATCAATCTATTTAACATCTATTACTGATTTGATTGACGAACGGTTTGGCAGCGGACCTGTGCGCTATGAGTCCTGTAGGATTTCGTTGAACCATTATTGCCGATGGCTCCTTATTAGGTAACGATCGATCCGCCATTTACGAAAAGAATTTGGCCTGATATATAAGAAGAATCGTCTGAAGCCAGCAACACGTAGACAGGTGCCAGCTCAAATGGCTGTCCCGGTCGTTTCATAGGTACTTCTGTTCCAAAGGTTTCTACCTCTTCTGCCGTAAATGCGGACGGGATAAGCGGTGTCCAAATCGGCCCAGGCGCTACGGCATTTACCCGAATTCTCTGGTCGGCTAGAGAAAGGGATAAAGAGCGGGTAAAAGAAACGACGGCTCCTTTAGCAGCTGTATAATCAATCATAAAACTTGATCCGGAAAAAGCAGTGTCTGAGGTTGTGTTAATGATAGAGCTTCCTGCAGATAAATGAGGTAAAACGGCTTTTGTCATATCAAAGAAAGAAATAATATTGGTTTGGAAGGTATTCATCAACTGCTTTTTCGTAATATCCATGATGCTTTTTTGATGAAACTGTACACCGTGATTATTCACTAGGATGTTTAGACGACCAAAGGTGTTTATTGTTGCCTCCACAACGTGATGGCATGATTCCTCATTTCTTAGATCTACGGCAAGGGGTAAACAATGACGGCCAAGGTTGTTTATGATTTGCTTCGTTTCAGCCGCATCACGATGCTCGTTGAGATAGGGGATCACTAAGTCAGCTCCTTCTTTTGCAAAGGCAATGGCGACAGCCCGGCCAATTCCGCTATCCCCGCCCGTAACAATTGCTACTTTGTTCCTCAACTTTCCGCTTCCCAAATAGGTTGGATTTTCGGAAATGGGTCGAGGCTTCATCAAATATTCAAACCCTGGATGCCTGTTTTGATGTTGCGGAGGAGCAACGATAGGTATGTTCGTGTAATGCTGTTCCCAACCTAAATAAGGATAAATGGGATATGTCATGATTTTCTCCCCTCGAATTAAGATTGCATAATATCCTATTCGGTTGGAAATTCAAATGCTACATATTATGAGGCGAAAAATACACTCAATAAATAAAATCAGCGTTATCAACTTTATTTAATTTTGATATAAAATATTAAAGATTAATTGTAGAGAGTCAAAAACAATCTCTGCCTGTTTACTCAGCATAATAGATAAGTACCGAAAAGCTGTTTGGCTTGTCTGTAGTATTTCGATATGTATGCGTGACATTGGCATAAAAATGGATGGCGTCTCCTTTAGCCAATTGATAAAGATGATCTTCTACTTCAACTTCTAACTCACCCTCTGACACAATAACATATTCTTCTGTTCCAGTTTGATGCTTTTCAGATATATGGATGCCGCCAGGCCCTAGTTCAACATAAAAAGTTTCAAATCTCTTTTTGGGGTCGAAGAAAAACATCGGATACACTTTATAGTCAATTTCATCAATGATCGGCTGTAGTTTTTTTAAAGGTACCAGGGAAATAGTTTCAGCATTTTGTTCTACCAGTGAAGAAAATGAAATTTTGAGACCGTTCGCAATTTTCCATAGAGTACTGACTGTAGGATTAGCGGTTCCGCGTTCGATTTGTCCAATGGTTGCTTTAGTTACTCCCGTAAGATTTGCCACGTCATCCAGACTCATATTTCTTTTTTCCCGGATGGCACTAAGATTTTTTGCAATTCGTCCATTCAGTGGATCCATAAAACATCCTCCTTGTAAATATATTATACATATTGTATTATATATTATATAAATATGATTATAACACATAAGGAGGTTTATATGTATAACAGAATATGTACAAATATCCTAGAAACAATAGGTAATACACCAATGGTTAACTTATCTAGAATGACAAAGGATTTAGATGGCCAAATATTTGCTAAGATTGAATTCTTCAACCCGGGATTCAGTAAAAAAGATAGAATTGGACAACAAATAATTGAAGACGCAGAGAAAAATGGAAAATTGAAAAAAGGTCAGGCCGTAGTGGAACTCACAA
>JAATFC010000037.1 GCA_015655435.1 Chitinophagales bacterium
ATCGAAAATGAACTGAAACTGAGTTTGCATCCGATGACTTGGCCAATCAATAGTGGTAAGGATTTCAAGGGTGTGTACAATCTGCGTGACAAAAACCTATTGCTTTTTTCGCCCAATACAAAAGCCACGGAAGAGGATTCCTTCATGATTGAAAATCTTTCAGAAAACATATTGGACCAAAAGGTGGGCGAACAAGACGCTGCTCTTTTGCGTGAAGATGTGGAATTAATTGAAGGTGTTTACGGTGAATTGGATCAACAGGCTTATCTCGATGGGCAGGTTGCCCCTGTATTTTTCGGAAGTGCCATCAACAATTTTGGTGTGAGCGAACTGCTTAATACGTTCATCCAAATTGCGCCTGGTCCTTTACCGAGACAAAGCAGTGTTCGCATAGTCAAACCGGATGAAAATAAATTCAGCGGATTTGTATTTAAAATCCATGCGAACCTAGATCCAAAACATCGCGACCGTATCGCGTTTTTGCGTATATGTAGCGGTGAATTTGAAAGGAACAAATATTACCATCACGTTCGTTTGGATAAGAATCTGCGTTTCAGTACACCTTATACCTTCTTGGCCCGCAGCAAAGATATTATCGACAACGCTTATCCTGGTGATGTTGTCGGTTTGTTTGATACAGGGAACTTCAAGATTGGAGACACGTTGACGGAAGGCGAGGATTTTTATTTTACGGGAATACCATCTTTCTCTCCTGAGATTTTCAAGGAATTGGTCAATAAAGACCCAATGAAAACTAAACAAATGGAAAAAGGAGTAAGCCAGTTGACCGATGAGGGCGTTGCTCAGTTGTTTACCCAGTTTGGTGGAAACAAAAAAATTATTGGTTGCGTGGGTGAGTTGCAGTTTGAGGTAATCCAATATAGGCTTTTGCATGAATATGGCGCATCTGTTGAGTTTCGTTCGATGCCTTTTTACAAAGCATGCTGGTTGACGAGCGACAATGATGCGAAACTGCAGGACTTCTTACGTTTCAAACAACAGAACTCTGCTGAAGACAAGGACGGAATGCCTGTCTATCTGGCACAAAGCGAATGGTTTTTGGATACGGAAATCCGAAATAATCCAGATATTAAGTTTCATTTTACGAGTGAGATCCATAAGCAGGAGATTGCAGGAGCTTGATAATTGTCATGAGGAGAGATTAAGTTAGTTGTTTAAAAGAATAAAGCGAGGAAAAACTCCTCGCTTTATTCTTTCTTTTACATTATCGTTGGTATATAAGCTATTTTTTGATAAGGCCTAAATTGACTAAATCTGCAGAATCCAATGCAGGCGATTCTTGCTTTTTTAATTTTTCCATGACGAGTTCAGCTGTTTTTTTCGCATCTTCTTCTGATGGGAAAGGTTTGTCGCCCGGAATAACGGGAATATAGGGTTGGTCAATATAAACCGTGGTATCGGAATATATCTTATAACCCCAACCTCCTGAGACTTTCTCCGTTTTAATGCTAACAAAAACTTCTCCTTCGTGGGAGGGAGAAGTTTTTGCTTTGCATCCCACCAACATTGTTGTTAGAATGCTTATGAATAAGATGAGTTTATTTTTCTGAATTTTCGTCATATGTAGCATTAGGATCAAATTGACTGAAATTGTCCGTTCCTACTCCAGACGCACTACCAGTACCTACATAACCATAACTACCCAATGCAAATCCTACAGCGCCACCTCGCGTGGTTTTTTGATATGGAGTACGGATTTCCCAATATGTCGTTTTGAAATTGTATGCCCAAGTATTGAGATTATTACCTGTAGCAAGATATGCATAATCTCCGATTGTGAATGCAACTGCATTAGAGCGGACAATACTTGTATAATTATCATCAAAGGTTTCTGTACTTGCAGTAGTTATTGCTGCTAATGGAGACCAATTACTACCATCAAAAGAATAAAAATCGGTGGATAGTGCATTCGAACCGTTAGTTCCGGTCACAACGTATGCAATGTTGTTACGTGTAAATGCAACAGCGCCATATCTTTTTTCTCCCGGATAGCTAGTGATTGCGGTCCAAGTGTCAGCGCCTGGATTATATTGCCAAAAATCACCCAGCAAATTTCTATTGTTGTCCTTTCCTGTTCCTATATACCCCATATTGTTAATAGCAAATCCTACAGCTTGCTGTCTTGCGGTACCAGGGAACGGCTTTTTCTCCTGCCATAAATTAGTTTGTGTGTCATAGGCATAGAAATCGTTCAGGTTGGAGTTGACAGTCACTGAATCGTTAAATCCAGTACCGACATACCCTATTGAGCCTATGCTGAACGCAGATGCCATATAACGACCAACGGGCATGCTTGCCACTTGAGTCCATCCTCCAAAACCCGCATTCGCATTTGGGCTGAATTTCCAGAAGTCAGCTAATCTGGTGAAGTAGAAGTTAGGATCAGCAGTACCTTGGCCTGAACCAACATATGCAACTGAGTCGCCAATCGTGAACGATACTGCATAAGCTCTAGCAGGCCCGCCAAAAGATGCTTTTTTGATCCAGTTTCCCTCGGTTGTACTTCCGTTAGTAGAGCTACTCTTGTTGCAAGCCCCAAGTGACAGTACCGCGACACCTATTGCTAATGCAGATAAAAATCTTTTGTTCATATAAGTCTTTAAAATTTTGCCTAAAGTATAGATGATTTTTTAAGTGAAATGTTAAAATGCTAAAAAAATAAACTTTTCCGATTCCAGCATGATGATTTCCAATAGAAAAATCTGTTTGTAAAACTTGGCAAATGTATAATAAAATGTATTTGTATGTACTAAACCGGATATTTTTTCCTGTGGG
>JAATFC010000307.1 GCA_015655435.1 Chitinophagales bacterium
AAAGTATCTGTGTGAAAATCGGCTGTCCGACATAATCCATAACTTTGTTCATATACTCAATTTTTTGGTGTGGTAACTACAAAATTGAGAAAGGGTGGTCAAATGACCACCCTTATTTTAAATTATCTCGGACAATAATGGTTTTTAATCCAATATTCGTTAGGCTTATTAATCCGCCTAACGATAATTCCCATGCTCTTGTTGGAAGCATATAAAAAGTAAAACTAGGTTTATACTTCAAAAGAGCCACAAACAAGATGAAACTAAGAATGGATAGTATAAAAATTGGTTTAAAAAAACTTCTAAAATATTTATTGCATAAATAGAGAAAAAATGGATAAACCAAGTAGAACTGTTCCTCTACGGATAAAGACCACGTATGTAAAAAGAACGAATTCTCAGCTGTGCCTCCCCAGTAATCACCCAGACTATTTTTTGCGTAAAAGTTGAAATAAGAAAATAGTGCGGGTAAAGAATCTTTGGCTATATTAGGAAGCTCTGGTTTGAAAAGGACAACACTTGCGACTAATAAGGTCGTAATTATTACGGTTAGTAATGCTGGAAGTAATCTTTTAACTCTTCTTAGCCAAAAACTCCACATTGAAAATGTCCCTTTTTCTATAGCGCTGACTAGTATTTTGGTGATTAAAAAACCAGAAATTACAAAAAAGACATCAACACCGTAAAAACCACCATTTACCCATTTGTATCCTAGGTGAAACAAAATTACTGGTATTACTGCAATCGTTCTTAATCCATCAATTTCTGGACGATAGCTAGTTTCTCTCATTTTTTATATAAGTTATTTTGGTAATTCTTTGAAATTCAAAAAGATTCATAAACTAGGAATAATTATTTCAAAGAACGCAAATTATGGACTAATTTCGGAAATATACATAGTGTTGGGCTATTGACTAAATATCTACCCCCCGCAAAGATATTTATTTCGCATGCATCTTACGGATGATATTCAATGCGCCGCCAGCCTTGAACCATTCAATCTGTTGTTCATTGTAAGTATGGTTTACGTTGAATGAATCGGTAGAACTATCCTTGTGATGCAAAACGATTGTCAACGGAACATTCGGTGCAAAGGTTGTCAAACCGTCAATGTCAATGGTATCGTCTTCCTGCACTTTGTCGTAATCAGCTTTGTCTGCAAATGTCAATGCCAGCATACCTTGTTTTTTAAGGTTTGTTTCATGGATACGAGCGAAACTTTTTACCAATATGGCACGGACGCCTAAGTGACGAGGTTCCATGGCTGCATGTTCACGGCTAGAACCTTCACCATAGTTTTCATCACCGACTACGATAGTTCCGATACCGTCGGCTTTGTAGGCGCGAGCAGTTGCAGGTACAGGACCGTATTCGCCAGTCAATTCATTTTTGATGTGGTCTGTTTCTCCATTGAACGCATTTGTTGCTCCAATCAGCATATTGTTGGAAATGTTGTCCAGATGTCCACGGTATTTCAACCAAGGTCCAGCCATGGATATATGGTCAGTGGTACATTTGCCTTTTGCTTTTATCAATAATCGCAAACCCTTGATGTCCGTACCTTCCCAAGCGGCGAAAGGCTCCAACAACTGCAAGCGGTCGCTCGTAGGAGAAACAGCTACCTGAATACTGCTACCGTCTTCCGCAGGTGCTTGATAACCCGGATCGTCAACCGCAAATCCGTGAGGAGGTAATTCAAAACCTTTGGGTTCTTCCAGTTTCACGTCTTCGCCTTCCTTGTTTTTCAATGTGTCTTTCAAAGGATTGAATAACAGAGAACCGGAAATGGCAAATGCGGTAACAATCTCGGGAGAAGCCACGAAAGCATGTGTTGCGGGATTTCCGTCATTACGTTTTGCAAAGTTTCTGTTGAAAGAAGTAATGATGGAGTTTTTGCGTGTCGGATCGTCCGTGTGGCGAGCCCATTGACCAATACAAGGTCCGCAAGCATTTGCCAATACAACGCCACCGATTTTGTCAAATGTATTCAACAAACCGTCTCTTTCAATAGTGAAACGAACTTGTTCGGAACCAGGTGTAATGGTAAATTCTGCTTTTGTTTCCAAATCTTTATCAATAGCCTGTGATGCGATGGATGCAGCCCTTGTGATGTCTTCGTAAGAAGAATTGGTACAAGAACCAATCAAGCCGACTTCCAATTTTTCGGGCCAGTTGTTTGCTTTGACAGCTTCGGCAAATTTGCTGATAGGCCAAGCTAAGTCGGGCGTGAAAGGTCCGTTTACATAGGGTTCTAAAGTACTCAGGTCTAACTCCAATACTTGGTCGTAATATTTGTTTGGTTCAGCGTAGACTTCTGCGTCAGGGCGTAGGTTGTCTATGATTTCATCTGCCAATTCTGCTACATCTGCACGTTCGGTGGCTTTGAGGTAAGCGGACATTTTTGGGTCATAGGAGAAC
>JAATFC010000094.1 GCA_015655435.1 Chitinophagales bacterium
AATCAATTCTTTTTCCCTGCTCTTATGCACTAGAATGTAATCTGGGGAAATACAAATCTGTCCGCCGTTTATTGTTTTCTTGTGTATAATCGCTTCGGCAGCACGATCGATATCAGCGGTTTCATCAACAAAACAAGGTGATTTTCCACCAAGCTCAAGCGTAATACTAGTAAGATTTTTGGATGCGGCCTCCATAATTACTTTTCCGACTTTTGGACTACCGGTAAAGAAGATATGGTCAAATGGAAGTTTTAACAATTCACTTGTTTCTTCTACACCACCTTCCACCACGGAAACAATTTCGGGAGGAAATACAGTAGGAATAAATTCCGCAACTAAACGACTTGTATGCGGAGTCAGTTCAGATGGTTTCACTATTACCGTATTGCCTGCGGCAAGTGCTGCAATCATCGGTTCAATGGAGAGTAAAAAAGGTACATTCCAAGGTCCTATCACCAGTACTACTCCGCGCGCTTCCGGACGGATTTCTACTGTGGCATTCGGGTCGATGGCAGACGTGCGCACTTCCGATTCCATCCATTTGGCCAGATTGGCACAAGTCAAGTCTATGACGCCGAAAAGACCGGCATATTCCATGTAATTAGTCTCAAACGTAGGTTTCGCCACGTCCTGTCGCAACGCTTCAATGATCTTATCCTGAATATCAGGTAAGGCACTTTTCAGCTTTTGAAGTAAATCGATGCGTTCTTGGGCTGTTGTCAGGCGTTGTTTTAAAGCCTGTTTCTTCTGTTTTTCAAATACTTCTTTAATAGAAGCACTTCCAATCGTATTCATAATATTCCGTTTTTGTAATTAAACAATTAAGCCATCACTAAACTAACAAACACTTGTTCATTTAAAATTTTTAAATAATGCTAAAAGCTTTATTATAAAAGAACAAATGCCATTTAATAAATGACTTTTCAAAGTTACTTACAGAATACTAATGTTTGGTTGTCTTATTCTGTCGTCTATGTAGCTTAAAGTGATTATCCGGTGGGAAGAGTGTTGACATAAATGGAAGGAGCTAGCCCTGTATGTTTTTTGAAGAATCTGCTGAATGCATGGACGGAACTGAATAACAATAAATTAGCTATTTCACTTATGTTATTTTCTGAATAACCTAAGAGCAATTTTGCCTCTTTCAAAACCGCCTTGTTGATAATATTTACCGGAGTGGTATTCAATACTCTTTTAATTACATGGTGCAAATGTCCCACACTGACATTTAGCTGTTCCGCATAAAACGAAATTTCCCGATGCGTTGAAAAATAAATACTGGATAATTGTAAAAAACTGGATACAAGTTTTTGATATTCTTTATTCGCAATGACATCCAAGTTGTCATACGAGATTTTATAGTTTTTCAGTATACTGTTTGTCTCGTTCAATAATAACAAAATCAGACCTTTGGCTGAATAATTCCATTGTTCTTGATCTATATCATCCAACATCTGGAATACACGGGAAAAAAGAATAGTGAGTTTATTATAATCTTGACCGTTCAAAATGGTGCAAGAGTTGGGTAATGTATTAAGAAATGAATTTTGTAAAAGATAAAACACATCTTCTGAGAAACTAACCAAAAAATTGCGATTAAAAAGGATAAAACAACCATCCGTATCTGGTTTTATTTCCAATATACGGAACGGCTGCGTCGGTCGGAAAAGCAAAAAACTCCCTTTTTCTACCGTTTCCATGCCCCCTTTTCCATCATCCAAAACCATTTTACCACTGTGTACAATGCCGCAACAGTAATAATCAGGTTTTATCCAAAAAGGCTCGTAACTGGCCGGAACCTGAGTCATGTACACAAAATCATTAGAATGAGTCCATTGTACTTTCCTGTATTGTAAAATTTCCTGTATGGAATATCTGCTTTTTAATACCATAGCATTCCTCTTATTTTACCTCATTTAATTATACAGCAGCAATTTCGGCAACATCTTCCTGATTTTTCTTTTTATTCCATTTAAATATTTTGCGGTCCACTTTTTTATAGATGGGAAACAGGAGGATGAAAACAAATAGAACGATACCTCCCATACAACTCCAGCCAAAATTGATCTTAAGCGATTCCAGCATTGCCTGACTAGAAAATGTACTGAATGCCTGCGTATTTTCTGCAGTCATTCCATAACGCAACTGAAACATACTGTCAAGACGGTCAGATTGGGAAGCAAGCCGATTGGACATATCCATCTGCGTGCTGTATGCCAACCAGGAATATAAAC
>JAATFC010000112.1 GCA_015655435.1 Chitinophagales bacterium
CCAGATATGCCAAACGAAAGCAGCACTCCGCAAGCGGAAGAAAATCAACTGAACGAACCTTATTATGGCGATTTGGAAAAAACTGGCATATTGGTCGATCTATGTTCCGTACCACAAGAACAAAGGGACGACAAATGGTTTCAGGAATTTATTGCCAATATACCGTTGGCAAGTTTCAGAACCACGGAAAAGCAGGTACTTACTGGTCCAGACGGATTTCCTTATTTCCAGTTGGAATTACCGGAACCCGGTGTACAGTTTCAATGTTACGTCATCGACCACATGGTATATGATTTTCTGATGACCAACGGACTTGGAATTGTCATCAACTCCAGCAAAGAACAGCCAGACTGGGTATTGACCTACGGCGATGTTGTCAACTATGCAGTCAAAAAAGATTTTTTCAACACGGACAATACGCATTTCAATCGAGGTGGTGAGGAGCAGATTTCTCCTACGGACATGAACAACAACATTATGGTCGGACAACCTGCGGAATTTATATTGCCGACACCCACAAGAGCCATATTGAAAAGTTTCCTTGAACACAAACAAATCAAAGACGCGAAGGTCTTGCTAATGACAACGCAAACTCCAGACGGACGTGAAGCGCAGGATTTGGTATTTAACATCACGCCACAGGATTTCCCTTCACAAGAAGAATTCCAAGCTACGGCACAACAAATGCAATGGTTTTTACCTCGCCACTATTCTTTGGCTTTTTTCGGTGAGAATGAGTCGTTGAAAGAACATTTCCAACCGTTGTAAACAGATATTTAGTAATATCAGTAATAAAGGCTGCTCTTCTGAGCAACCTTTATTACTCGGGAAAAATACTTATTTTTTAAAATTTACTAAGCTTTCCGTTTGTTCTGATTTTCAATATTTGGTCATTAGTTCCATCAGTAATTCTTGCATAGTAAACCATTTCATGGTCCAATCCTTGTTCTTCGAACAAATCAGTCATACCCCAGCCTGGATATTGGTTGTCAAGATTGTCCAATGCGGCTTTAGGCAACTCGTTTCTGTTTTTAAGGTAACGGGTTGTGGAAATCAGTTTTCCAGTTTCATCAAAAAACGCTTTCATTTTGTAACCATCCTTAGTGAAATTAGCAACGTTGTAGTCTTTAACAGTCGACCAAACTACCTTGGCAGAACTACTGTAAACATAACTAGTGATACTATCATCCTTCGTGTCGTCAATAGTAGAGGCGGAAGAATGTAATGCAATAGTCAAAGAAGCAACTGCGAGGATAAATAACTTTTTCATAATGTAATTTTTTTATTTGTTTTAAATTTTTCGTTCGTTTCTGATGCAAACATAGTTCTATGTTTTACATAGTAGCTTACATACTACATAAATGGTATCAATACATGATAAATGGTCGTAAACTATGGATTTAAGAAAATTTGGTTGAAAACCGGCGCGCTGTTTTTCTATTCAATTACAAGACGGGAGAGGATGAAAAAAGTTGCAACATTGGGAAAAAATATTTTTCCTTTTTCGATAGGGCACATAAAAAAGCATTGTGGTAAATGGTATCTAAGTTATTGTAAATCAGATACTATTTACCACAATGCTAATAACAAAACAGAAAAAAACTATTTCAGTTTAGCTCTTCTGTATTGGTTAGGCCAGGCAATATCTTCGTGCACTTCCCTTGCCGCGTGTAAAGGGAAATAAGGGTCGCGCAACATCTCACGAGCCATGAATACCAAGTCGGCATCGCCGTTGACCAATATCGTTTCAGCTTGGGACGCGTTGGTAATCAACCCGACCGTACCGACAATTAGATTTGTATTGTGTTTAATCAAAGACGCGAAAGGCAATTGATAGCCAGCGCCCACGGGAATTTTCGCATCGGGAGACGTTCCTCCGGTCGAAACGTCAATAGCATCCACACCTTTAGCTTCCAATAGTTTGGACAGTTTTAAAGACTCTTGTTCATTCCAGCCTCCATCAACCCAATCCGTAGCGGAAATGCGAACAAAAAGAGGCAGTTCTTTTGGCCATACTTTCTGTATTGCATCCACCAACTCCAATAGAAAACGTGTCCTATTTTCGAAACTACCGCCATATTGGTCAGTCCGTTTATTGCTTAATGGCGACAAAAACTCGTGTACCAAATAACCGTGTGCACCGTGTATCTCCAATACTTTGAAGCCCGCATGAAATACCCTCTCTGCTCCTACGACGAAATCGTTTTTAATTCTTTCTATTTCGTCCAAACTCAATGTAGTCGGGGTTGCATAGTTATTTGCAAATGCAA
>JAATFC010000335.1 GCA_015655435.1 Chitinophagales bacterium
AAGTTCCTTCGTTATCATAGTCTCGGTTCATGAAATAAGGCAACTTATGGCTTCCAGGATAATAATGCAGTGCGCCGTTATCGACATCAATATCTTCCAACGCAATCCAGACACCAATCAATCCACCCAATGGAAATGTCGTCATGTGGATGCTGTCCGAATGTGTTTTCTGTTGGCTACCGTTGATGAAATTGATACTTTGAAACAGTTTGGAATGTCCGTCCATCAATACGTCCAATAGCTGCATCAGTTCCAGATTTAACCCGATGGATTTTATAGTATCGGATTTATGCAACGCAAACATGAGCTTGTTGCCATAGGTAAATTTCAGTTCTCCTGATTGCTGCAACCTGTCTATTTCTTGATTGACTGCATCTGCTTGTTCGGGTGATAAAAATCCCTTGACTATACTATAACCGTTGTCGTGATAACGTAAAAGGCTTTCCTGGTTTTCGGGAGTTTGATGTTGGAAAAAAAGAGTCTGGGCTATTGCAGTAGGTTTTTCCTTACGTACATATTTGTCTTCTATTGCCTGAAAATCACTACTCGACACTGGCGAAAAATACCGTTTTTTGATACCGTATTTTTTATACAGCGGGATGTTGTGCGCCAATTTTTTCCTATTGAAAAAATTGAAAAATGCATAGCTGAGTTTGCTGTCTCTAATAAACGAAAACATTTGCCGATTTTATATAAGTGGAGTATTCTAGGTTATAAAAATATAAAAAAGGAAATTATTTTACTCCTAATAAAAAACGGACTTTATTATAAAGCCCGTTTTTAACTATAAGAAAATTTTAATGCGCATAGTATTCTGTAGGACTTGGCTTGAACACCACATTGCGGTGATAGTTGTCAAACGACTTTATGTCATCAGCATTGTTTGCCGCCCAGGCATTATAAGCTGCATCGTTGGACGATGAAAATAACCATTGGTTGTATGCTTCGAAATTACCTTGTTTCAGTAGTTGTCTTTCACGGTCAAACAAGCGGAAAGGATACTGCTTGTATAGTTCGCTTTGAAACCATTCTACTATAAACTGTCCACGTAGTGCAATCAGGCTTTCAGTCGCGATACCACCGCTCAATATACTTCTATATTTTGCAAATGTGGACGCCACTGCTTTTTCAAATGGTTTACCCGTATTGATGTATTTGTCAAGATTTCCCTTTATGGCAAATAACACTTTATATTGGTTGTACACAAGTGATTTTATTTCCCTCGTGCGGTCACTCAAGCTTTCGAGGTTGACAAACATTTCGCCATAAATGACGCTCCACAAAGGATTCTCGTTTTGCGCATAAAGTTTGGACAGACTATAATAGTTGCCGCTGATATTGGGGTCGGCTTGGATTCCTTTTTCATAAACGCTAACAGCTTCTTTTTTGTCGCCGTCAGCTTCCAAAGCTGCTCCGTAATTGGAATACAGCAATGCGCTCTTTGGAAATTTTGCTATTCCTTTTTTGTAAACCCTACTGGCTTCTTTATTGTCCGCAATCGCGGCATAACTACCGCCGACCAATATATAAATCTGTTCGTCTGCTTCCGGACGATCCAATAGCGGTTTTCCGATGCTAATGGCGTCGTTAAAATTTCGCTTTAGATAGTTCAATATCACTTTATCTTTCAACAACAGGAAATTGTTGGGATAGGTACGGAGACTAACTTCCAAACTCTCGATGGATTTGTCAAAACCATTATCCTGTATATTGTCCATTATATTTTTGGAATCCGCTTCAGCGGTCTGGGCATAGGATTGAGCAAGCGCAAAAAGAGAAACGCCGATCAAGAAAATCTTTTTCATATAAAAATTGTTCAAACGACAAAGGTAACGTCCACAATCATGGAAATCCCTTTGAAAATGGTTAAATTTTGTATCCAGAAAACACAGAAAGCAAACCAGATGCCACTTTCCAATATTCCAATATAAACAATTATCCTTTTTTATTCGCAAAATCCGTCATTACGGAAATCAAAGCCTCCAAATCTTCCATCGGCAAGGCATTGTACATGCTCACACGCAGGCCGCCAACGCTGCGATGCCCCTTGACACCGACCATTCCGGTTTCTTTGCAAACCTGCAAAAACTCGTCCTCAACTGCCTTGTCGTCAATTGCAAACGTAGCATTCATTCGACTGCGGTCTTCCTTGTCTACCAACGGTCTATACAACGGCGTACTGTCCAAAAAGTCATAAAAACGACTAGAACGAGCAATAGCTCTTTTTTCCATCTCAGCCAATCCACCTTCCTTTTTAATCCAGCGCAACGTCAATAGCGAAACGTATATCGCAAAAACAGGCGGTGTATTGAGCAGGGAATCCGCTTTGATATGCTCGCGGTAATCCATGATAGGCGGAATGGAGCGTTTTATTTTACCTAAAATATCTTTTTTCACAACTACAATCACGACACCCGCAGCCCCAACATTTTTCTGTGCGCCCGCATATATCAAATCGTATTTCCCAAAATCCATCGGACGGCTAAATATATCGCTACTCATATCCGCCACAATCGGCGCACCATTGGAATCGGGTACGCTGAACCATTCCGTTCCCTCTACCGTATTGTTGGTCGTAAAATGCAAATAGGACATTCCCGAAGGAACGTTGAGTTTTTTCTCAATATAGGAATTGTTTCTGTCCTCAGTCGAGCCGACAACTTCGACATTTCCGAAATATTTGGCTTCCTGTATCGCCTTTCTTCCCCATATACCGTTGTTGACATAAGCGGCAGTTGCATCCGTATCCAAAAGATTCATCGGCACCTGCATGAATGAGGTCGTTGCACCGCCTTGTACGTACAGGACTTCATAGTCGTCTCCGATTCCCATCATCTCTTTGATAAGCGCGCGCGCTTCTTCTATCACCTCTACAAACCAGGAGGTGCGGTGACCAATCTCCAACAAAGACAAACCCAAACCATTAAAATCATGCACGGCAGCAGCGGCCTGTTCCAACACTTCTTGAGGAAGAATAGAGGGTCCTGAATTAAAATTGTAACGTTTCATTACTATGGAAATTCAATTTAAATGTATAGTAGTAAGGAGGCGAAAATTACGACAAATCGACCGTTTGCTGCTTTTTTTGTTTAAAAACAGCTTAGGGATTTTTCTGTTGATGGTCTACGTCCGTCACACCACCCGAAACAACAAATTTCATGGCATCGGCAGCTTTGACGTTTTTGTCCATGGGTCGTATTTTGTCTTTCGGGACAAAATACGTAATCCCTGAAAGTGCGTAGGAATGCGGAACATACACAACCACATGCTCCTGTAGACCAAAAGAATTGGCATCTTCCTGCGTGATAAAACCCAGACGCCACACATCGGAAGCGTCCACATTGACCAATATGGGTTTGTTGAATTTTCTTTTGTTTCCGGCAAAAGCCTGAACGAAATCCTTGACCGAAGAATAGATAATCTTAACGCCCGGAGTGTGTTCCAATAAATTATCGA
Source organism: Chitinophagales bacterium (assembly GCA_015655435.1). GTDB lineage: Bacteria > Bacteroidota > Bacteroidia > Chitinophagales > Chitinophagaceae > Rhizosphaericola. The sequence goes on from JAATFC010000335.1 coordinate 3,457, forward strand.
AAAACTGCATCAAGCGACTTACGATAAATACGGACGACAACCGTCCAACCAATAGCAGGAATAAAATCGTCACGACAAATCCCAGACCCGGAATACGCTTGAAAGCAGCACTTGGATTGAGCGAAAAAGTAGGAAGGATGCCGCTTACGATATTGGGCAGCAGATTGTCTATCAGTGTAAACAGCCACCAAAGGACATAAATCGTCACTGCCAACGGTGCTACGACCAATATCCCCTGAAAAAAGTATTGTACTAAAGACTGAGCGGTGAAAAAAGGTTTTTCTCTTTTTTTGCGAGACATTATATTCTCAATTGTGGTGCAAAGGTCAACAGTTTAACAGTATATAAAAAATATTTTTGGCTAACTTTCTTTTTTACTGTCAAAAAAAGGATTGTTTTGTACAGTATAAGCGACATTATTTACACTCACCATTCTATCATGCAAATAGTCATCACCGGAGCATCCAAGGGAATAGGTCTCGCAATAGCAGAAAAATTTTTGGACGAAAAAACCGGACATACCGTCATCTTGTGCGCGCGCAACGAAGATGTACTAAAAACCAAAAGCCTGGAGTTACAGGCTCGATTTCCACGCACAACGGTACATGCTTTCGGGGTGGACATGTCCAATAAAAACGAAATAGAAAATTTTGCAAAAGCCATTCAATCAATCGGCTTGACGGATATACTGGTCAACAACGCAGGGCAGTTTGTTCCCGGAAGTTGTTCTGATGAACCGGAAGGGCAACTGGAAACGATGATTGCCGCCAACTTGTATAGTGCCTACCATCTCACCAGAGCATTGTTGCCCGATATGTTGCAGCAAGGTTCGGGGCATATTTTCAATATGTGTTCCATCGCTTCACTGCACGCATACAGCAACGGTGGCTCCTATAGTATCAGCAAATATGCGCTGGACGGTTTCACCAAAAACCTTCGGGAAGAGTTGAAACCCAAAGGCATCAAGGTAACGGGCGTATATCCAGGAGCAACGTTGACCGGAAGTTGGGACGGTGTGGACATCGCACCTGAACGCATCATGGAGGCAAATGATATTGCGACAATGGTCTATGCGGCAGCGCACCTCTCACCGCAAGCCGTCGTGGAAGACATTGTATTGCGACCGCAACTTGGAGACTTATAATTTTTTTGTTTATGAAAATCGCTTGTGCCACACCCAATTATCCCAAAGACCTAAAAGATGGCGTTTCCCAAATTAGGGAAATGACTAGAAAAGCTGCTCAGGAAGGAGCGGAAATTATTTGTTTCCCCGAGTCGTTTTTACCAGGCTATCCTTTTGCAGGCGGACATTTAATAAACACTTCTTCCGAAGATTTGCGGCACGCATTAGAACAAGTCCAACACATTGCACAGCAATTCAACATTGCGATACTCTTGCCGATGGATGGCTATATTGGCGACAAGATTTTCAATGTCGTTTACGTTATTGACAAAAGCGGAGAAATACTCGGCAGTCAGGCCAAAAACCAACTCGATCCTTCTGAAGACGACTTGTGGTCTGCGGGAACACAACGACATTTGTTTGAAATAGGAAACCTTAAATTTGGTATCAGCATCTGCCATGAAGGTTTTCGCTATCCCGAAACGGTCAGATGGGCTGCCATACAAGGTGCACAGGTCGTTTTCCATCCTTTCTACGCTGGCGTAGATGAAAACGGGCAACTATTAAAAGAATGGGGACAAAAAGATGGTCCTTATTATGAGAAAGCGCAGATGGTTCGCGCATTGGAAAACACGATATACATTGCGACTTCCAACTATGCGTTCCAATATCCGGAAGCCGCGAGTTGCATAATCGACCCTCAAGGAAATTGCATTGCCTATCAGCAATATGGAACTAGCGGAATTATAGTTGCAGATATTGATTTGGAAAAAGCAACAGGCTTATTGGCAAAACGTTTCAAACCAATTGGCTAATCTACCATAACCATACCTAACAGACTTTTTATGAAAATATCACTGGACAACTTGAAAAACGGGTTATTTGAAAGTGTAAGACGATTTCCGTTTCAGGTTTTCGTTTCCATCATTGCGACCGTTGCCGGTTGGCGCATGGTCAAGTATAATATCGACGATACTTTTGTCAATATCAGGGTACTCTTAATTTGTAATTTGACATTTGTTTTGTCACTTGCCATTGACTTATTTCTTGAACGTAGGAAAACAACCAACAGACCAGAATCCTATTCATTATACTCTATGCACTTGTCGGAATCTTGTTGTATTTCGCGTTGGATATTGAGAAATACGAAGTTAACATTTTCCGTTTTGCAGCGCTGTCTGTTGCTTTTCATTTGATGGTTTCCTTTGCACCGTTTTTCTCAAAGAACAATCACAACGGTTTTTGGCAATTCAACAAGGTTTTGTTTTTACGGATATTGACTTCCGCATTGTATTCGGGAGTTTTGTATATAGGATTGGCATTGGCAATATGGGCTGTTGGAAAATTATGGGATATACATTTCAACAATCTTTATCTTTATATTTTTGTATTTATTGCAACTGTATTCAATTCCACGTTTTTTCTTGCAGGCATTCCCAAAGATTTTGACGAACTAGAAAAAAACGACAGCTACCCAAAAGGATTAAAGATTTTTACCCAATATATCTTGATTCCGTTGATGACTATTTATTTGGTCATTTTGTGTCTTTACGAAATAAAAATCCTATTCCAACGAACACTTCCCGACGGTATCGTATCGTGGCTGATAATGGGTTATGCCGTCTTTGGCATTCTTTCCCTATTGCTCATCTATCCCATACGGGAAGAAGAAAACAATAAATGGATAAAGACCTTTAGCCGTATTTTTTACATCATGCTTTTTCCTTTACTGGTGTTGCTTTTCATTGCTATTGGCATCCGCATCGGAGATTACGGCGTGACAGAGGAACGCTACACTATAGTCGCAATCGGATTATGGCTGACTTTTATCGCATTTTATAGTCTTTGGAAATCTTCGTCCATCAAGTTCATTCCTATATCGCTATGCCTATTCGCTCTACTTTCTGTCTATGGACCTCAGAGCGCACCTTCCATATCTTTAAAATCACAAATAAATCAACTAGCAAAAATTATACAAACTAAAAATGGCGAGCGTGATCGTGGTGCGGGAATCATAACGCATATCACGAAAGAATATGGAATGACTGCCTTACAGCCTTTAACAAAAGTTCCGCTAAAGCCAATAGAACAGTCTTTTGCAAATAGAGAAAATGGTTATTATAACAACAGGTGGAAAAGAGCGGACACATTAGGCAAAATCCTTCATATAGATGACTATTATGACAAGGATGCAATCGCTTCTCATTCTTATAGTATAGTCACACCCGAACAATCAGTAGTAAAAATAAAAGGCTACGACTATATGATAGACTTGATGCCAATGAATGCGGATTCCATCACAATAGAAAATTCGGTTTTCTATATTAGTGAGCAATGGAGAACCTATACATTGAGAAACCGAAACAAAAAAGAAATCCGACTGTCAATTGACTCGCTCGTTACAAGTATCAGAACGGACATTAAAAACAATCGCTTTAAAAAAATAAATACAGATACTTATGTAGCAACCGACAGCGTACTGTCTATCTCGAAAACCTTAGACGGCTATTTATTTGTCATACAAGTACCCAAAATTATCGGTATTTCCCGTGAAGAGAAAGATGAAGAGCTTCCTTCTTACTATTTCAACAATGTGATTCTCTTTATTAAAAAAATAGATTAGTTTTATTTAAATCCACATAGTTCATGAACCTAAAAGAAGTATTGCAGTTCCGCCGTTCCGTTCGTATTTACGACCGTACGCAACCGCTGGACACTAATAAAGTCAAGCATTGCATCGAACTAGCGACGCTTGCACCCAATAGTTCCAATATGCAACTATGGGAATTTTACCATATTACTTCCGACGAAATATTGAAAAAATTAGCGGTGGCATGCATGGGACAATCAACAGCCACAACTGCGCAGCAAATGGTTGTCTTTGTCACGAGACGCGACTTGTTTAGGAAAAGAGCAAAGGCTGCTCTAGCTTTTGAAAAAAACAATATTGCTTCGAATAGTCCGGAAGACCGCGTATTGAAACGCATGAATGACCAAGCAACTTATTACGGAAAGGTAATGCCCTTTTTGTATGCACGGTTCTTTGGGCTATTGGGACTATTTAGAAAATTGATTGTATTAATAGTCGGCATTTTTCGTCCGGTAGTGTACCAAGTTTCGGAAAATGATATGCGTGTCGTCGTTCATAAATCATGTGGACTGGCGGCTCAAACATTCATGACTGCTATGGCAAGCGAAGAATATGACACTTGCCCGATGGAAGGGTTTGACAGTCGCCGCGTTAAGAATATTTTGAAACTTCCTTATGGTGCAGAAATCAACATGGTTATCTCCTGCGGTATCCGAAAAGGGAACTTAGGAATCCGAGGAGACCGTTTCCGTGTTCCATTTGACGAGGTCTACAAAGAGATTTAGCGAAATGTATATTGGAAGTTTTTCCGAAAAAATATACAACCAACTATAACCTTGCACCTTTGAATTGACGGGCACTTTGTATAATCATCAGGCTCGACATAAGGTTTTGCTTCAGTTGTAATTTCACTATTTGCCCCATAGTTTTAGTACGGAGGAATTTCATTTCTTTGTAGTGGTCGGCAAGTTGTACTTTGAGTTGGTCGATTTTGTCTTTAGGAGCTAATTCATCGTGTACCATCGCATCCAATAGTTCCTTAATCTGGTAGCGTTCCGTAATGATACGAAACACAATGCGGGCGCGCTCTTCCGCCTGATATTGGGCGACCGATTCATTATTGAAATGTTCCATAATCTTTCGGACGATAGGTGTATTTTCAACAAAAAACTGCGGAAGATAAAGGTTTTTTCGTCCCTCGTAACTTTGCTGGTCAAAGTCGATTGCCCGGATTCTATATTGTACACCGTCAATATCCGGTGGCATTTCCACTACATAGTTATACGAACGCATATCTCCCAATAACCGAACAAAACATCGTTCGTTAAACTTGACAAATTCTTTATAAAACCTAAGCGGGTTAGGCATTGTAGGCAGAATATCCTTAATGAAAATATCGCCAGGAATGCCCGGTATATGTTCTTCTATCAATGTATCGCCAGAAGTAAAATAGTTGAGTCTATGCGTTGATAATACATGCTCCAATTCCAAACCATATATACGGCTAGCGTCCGCTCTTTTTACATAAAAATGATCGTAGTTGGCATTGTACTTATTGATAATCCTAATACGAAAGGGTTGGCTATTCCCAAAACCACAAAACTCAATCTGCGCAACTTCGAGATGGTCAGCAAAACTCAAGTCACCTTCGGTCTTCAATATCGCATACATCTTAACGAGCCCATCACTGATATATTCCCACTCACGAAGGTCGTATGAAACGCGCTCCCAATTAGTTTCCTTGCCATGCGAATCCAATATTGGAATAGCAAAAGTAAAATGCAGTAAATCCTCATATTGAAGCCCCATCGGCATCTCACGACCAAACCATTGCAAATATCTCCGCAATGAAGGGCTTATAGGATAAGGTATTTTTTTTCTGGACGGCCTATTCGTATCCTCGTCCAAAAGCTCAAACTGTTTCATATTTTCTTATGGTAGCCTAAATATACAACTTATCGGAACATGAATTTATTTAGTCCTATTGGACAAAATATAGCGTATCATTTTCGTTCCGTCTTGCGGCGTAAGATTTGGATGCGGAGTCATCACATTATTTCCCCACGCAGCAGTACTGCCTTTTTGTACGCTCACAAGTAGTTTATTTGCGTTAGCGGGAATATTTTCATATCTATTGGCTATTGACTGAAACGATGGCCCAACGGACGTATCAGCCACTCTGTGACAAGTCAGGCAGTCGTTGGATGTGACGAGTGTAGCGCCTTCCCGAAATTCCTCAGCAACATTTTGCCCTGCATTGTCAATGAGTTCTTTAGTCTGTGAAGAATCTCCTTTTGCCGAAGGTCGCGCATTGGAATTGGGATTATTGCAAGAAAATAAAACAATTGTACTCGCAACAATCCCCAATATAAAACTTGCCTTTTTCATAGTTTCTCTTTACTTTTTGAAAAACTATTGCAATTTTTTCAAAGCATTTTCTAGTTGGGCAAACAAAGTTTTTACCTCGTCCAAATGGCAAGTTCCGACACTCACTCTGTACCACGGCGTATCACTATCCGCACCAAACGCAGAGAACGTAACCAATGCCAGCTTGGCTTCCGACAAAAGATAATCCGTAACGTCTTCCTGTGTTGCCAATAGTCTGCCATCTGCAGATTTTCCTTTTAGGTCAATCTTTACAGTAAGGTAGATTGCCGCGTGTGGTTTTACGACATCGACATTGTAGCCTTTGTTTTTCAAGGCAATAAATTCCGTCGCCAATACATCCAGTCTTTCAAAAATTTTGCCTTTAAAATCCTCAAACCAAGCATCGACAACATCTTCCTTTTCCAAAAAGTCCGCAACGGCTTGCTGCTCCGCCATCGGAGCCCATGCGCCAATATGCGTCAACAGACTTTTCATTTTTGCAATGATGTTTTTAGGGCCGAAGG